>CAMOFS010000217.1 GCA_946613735.1 uncultured Lachnospiraceae bacterium
TGGAGAAATGTGGCAGATGCGGACGTGCTTAAGTGCATCAGGATGCTGACATTTTTACCTTTAGAGCAGATCGATGAGATGGACAGCTGGGAGGGTGCAAAGCTAAACGAGGCCAAGGAGATTCTGGCATACGAGCTTACGTCACTTGTACATGGTGAGGATGAGGCTAAAAAGGCCGAGGTTTCCGCAAAGTCCCTTTTTGCCGGAGGCGGATCTGCCGAGAACATGCCGGAGGCTGAGATCACGGAGGATGATCTTGCAGACGGAAGCATCGGTATCCTGTCACTTCTTGTGGCTGCCGGGCTTACCAAGTCTAAAAACGAAGCCCGCCAGGCAGTGGACCAGGGCGGAGTATCCGTTAACAACGAAAAGATATCCGATGTTAAGGCCACCTTTGACAGGGCTGCCTTTGATGATGAGTTTATATTGAGAAAGGGCAAGAAGAAATTCTGCCGCGTAGTACTTAAGTGATGTAGACTATTAATAGAGATTCTTCGCTTCGCTTAAAATGACAATGATGGCATGACTGTCATCCTGAGCGTAGCGAAGGATCTTTTGAAAGAAGGAATTAAAATGATCAAGACTATTATATTCTTACTCGCCGGTTTTGTACTCCTGATAAAGGGGGCAGACTTTTTCGTGGATGGAGCCTCTGCAATAGCTCAAAAGCTTAAGGTTCCAAGCCTCGTAATAGGACTTACCATAGTGGCCATGGGAACATCCCTGCCGGAGCTGGCGGTTTCGGTTACGGCATCCATAAGCGGTAACAATGCTCTTTCCGTAAGTAATGTGGTAGGCTCCAACCTTTTCAATCTCATGGTGGTGCTTGGATTGTCTGCGGTTTTAACCCCCATAATCGTATCGGAAGATACCCTTAAAAAGGATTATCCCTTCTCAGTGGCCTGTGCCATAGCATTGCTTGTCATGGGTGCCATCGGAATGGAGCTGGGGCATGTGGACGGCATCATCCTTTTGGTGGTCTTCGTAGGCTTTATCATCTTCCAGGTGAGGGCAGGACTTAGGCATAGAAGGGAAGTTTTGGCTTCCGGAGCGACTGAGGATGAAGAAGAGATAAAGGATATGCCTTATTGGCAGGCGATCCTTTTTATAGTAGGAGGTGCCGCAGCCATCAAGTTTGGCGGTGACTTCGTGGTCAACTCAGCTGTTGATATTGCAACAGCTTTTGGTCTGTCACAGACCCTTATCGGACTTACCATAGTTGCTCTGGGTACATCGCTTCCCGAGCTTGTAACCTCCGTGGTGGCAGCTAAAAAAGGCGAGCTGGATATGGCAGTCGGAAATGTGGTGGGCTCCAATATCTTTAATATACTCATGATCCTTGGTGTAGCAGCAGCAATATCTCCTATCACCTTCCTTATGGAGAACATAGTAGATATAGCCATTTTGCTGGCTTTTTCAATTATTACTTACCTGCTTTGCCGTACCAACAAGCAGCTGGGCAAAAAGGAAGGTGCAGCAATGCTGGCACTTTATGCCGCTTATATGGTATATATCTGTGTGAGGTAATATATGCGGCTTTGGGAGTTATTCTTATTGGGAGTGGGTCTTGCCATGGACGCCTTTGCTGTATCGGTGTGCAAGGGACTGGCAATGAGAAAGGTCAATAAGCTGTATTGCTTCATCATAGCCTTGTTTTTCGGGAGCTTTCAGGCGCTGATGCCGGTTTTGGGATACCTTTTGGGTACCACCTTTGCCGAAAAGCTGGCAGCGGTAGATCACTGGATCGCATTTTTTCTCCTTGCATATATCGGTGGCAAGATGATCACTGACGGTGTAAAGGAATATCGGGAGAAAACCCAGGTGGATGAGATGGATCCGCCTCTGGATCTTAAGGAACTTTTCATTTTGGCCGTAGCCACGAGCATAGATGCCCTGGCTGTAGGGGTTACCTTTTCCTTTCTGGAGGTGTCGATCATATTGGCAGCTATCATTATCGGCGTGGTAACCTTTGTAATATCGGCAGGGGGTGTCTACGTGGGCAACATCTTCGGAGAGCGCTACAAAACCCGAGCCCAGATTGCCGGCGGAGCGATTCTTTTGTTTCTGGGAATAAGGATTCTGGTTACACATCTTATGGGATAGACCAAATAAGCAGTAAATCTTACCGATTCTTTTTCTGTCATTTACATTTTATTTGTTGAATATATCGGAGATCCTTCCAGAGCAATTATCATAGAGATACTGATAGCCGGGCTTTTGGGGCTTATAGATATGGGCAGCTCCGTTGTATACGAGCTGGAATCCTGGAGTGCCCTTAAGGCAACGGTTGTGCACTATATCACGGTGATGGTGGTGTATTATCCGATAGCATTTTACCTTAGATGGCTCTCACCGGGAGATACTTTTGTGAATATTTGCTTTTTCGTTGCTCTTACGGTAGCGTATATCATCATATGGGTAGTGCAATATCTTCGATCAAAAAGCGGTGTCAGGGAGATCAACCGAGAGCTTGATAAGCTAAAAGAGCTTGATATTGAAGACCTGAAAGCAGTATGAAAAACCTATGGAAAATATCAAAGGCGCGACCTTTTGGCCGCGCCTTATATTATTTGTTTGGATTGGCAAGCCTTTTTAGAGTCTCTTTGATGGGCTTTACCCTGCTTCTGGAGGCCCAGGACTTGATGCCGTTATCAAACTCTACCCCTACCGTTCCGGCAATGCTTACGTCAAAGCATTTTATCTTATAAAGATTGACGATCTCTGACTGGGAGATACGGATAAATCTGCCAGGGTTAAGATCCTCCTCCAGATTGCCTAAAGATTTTTTAACGGTATAGATCCCTTCATCTGTCTGGATTACCACCTTACGTCCCTCAATATGAGCCCTGTATATGTCACGTTGGGATACGAGTACCAAATTGTCATTTTCATAGGCAACTATCTGCGGGAAATCAGTCTCCGAGGCGTTTTCTATGGCATATATGATGTTCTCCACCTGCTGGGTTTTGGATCTGGTCTCTATCGTGACCTTGGGATCTACATAGTTTTCATCCAGTACGACATCTATATCGACCATGTTATTCATAGGTTTACCATCCTTTTGGTTGCTCGGTCACAATTCTAACATAAGTATAATGTCTATTCTATGAAAATGTTTATTTGGCTCTTTTTCCAGTCTATTTGGTAAATATTAAAAATGGTAAACTTTTTTAAAAATCCCTTGAAAAACCGTTCGGTCCGTGGTAAAATAGCGACTCGTGGTATATAAATATATCCTTGCTTCCTGCAAATAGTAGGAGGCCAATAGACCAAAAGGAGGTAGAGAAATGAACAAGTATGAATTAGCACTCATCGTGAAT
>CAMOFS010000218.1 GCA_946613735.1 uncultured Lachnospiraceae bacterium
TTCCTCAATCGGAAAGAATACTGCCCCAAGTCCTGCGGCGATTATAGTGGTTATTATCACCGAAAACCCACTTCCAATACTGTCAAAAGCGGGAATGTAATATAAAAGGCAGCTTATGACCAGCGCTATCACAGCAACCAGGGCAACAGGTCTGTGTTCCCTGGCAGGCGGCAGCACTATGGCCACAAACATGGCATAAAGTGCCACACTTAGCGCGCTTCCTATGGATGCTGGAAGATTGGATCCGGCTACCGCTCCCAAAAGTGTCCCCAGTGTCCATCCTATGATAGGCGGCACTCCCAGCCCCACCATATAAGGAAAGCGCACCGGCTCTTCCTTTGATGAGGCGACGGCAAAGATCTCATCAGTGATCACAAAGGATGCGATAAGACGCTTTTTTGTATCAAAATCCCCGGATAATTTTTGTGACAGGGACAGACTCATCAGGGAGTAGCGGAGATTGATGACGAACTGAGTCAAAAACAACTCCAGATATCCGGCCCCACCCGCTATGGCCGTGATCCCGGCAAACTGTCCCGCCGATGTCAGGTTCAATAGTGAAATAAGTGTGGCTGTACCGGCGCCAATGCCATAGGACACCGCAAGTATACCAAATGTAAAGCTCCCGCCCAGATATCCCGCCGCTATGGGCAGCGAGTCAATCATTCCAGTTTTTATTTCATTTTTTATATCAGACATAACATTCAATTCCACTGTATTAGTAGCCAGCTGTGGAGGACAGAGCTTCGGGGATGTAAAAATCCTCATCATAGTGGGCATTGAAGATGGTGCCCGTAAAATTCCCCTCGATGATCCGGTGTAAAATGGAAACCTCAGCACCATTGGCGATGACCATATCCGCTCCCGAGGCAGTAGCTATCTGAGCTGCAGAGATCTTGGTGGACATACCGCCGGTCCCCACATCACTTCCCGGTGTACCGGAGGCCATGGCAAGGATCTTTTCATCTATCACATCCACCTCTTCTATAAGCCTGGCTTTTTTATCACTCTTTGGATCCCCGGAATACAGTCCGTCTATATCGGACAAAAGGATCAAAAGGTCTCCGTGTGTAAGTGATGTCACCAGCGCCGACAGGGTGTCGTTGTCACCGAAGCGGATCTCATAGGTGGTAACGGTGTCGTTGGCATTGACAACCGGGATAACATCATACTTAAATAGCTGCTCAAAGGTATTCTCGGCATTCTTCCGTGCCACATTATCAAGCATTGAATACTTTGTCATCAGCACCTGTCCGCTGGCCTGGCCGTACTCACTGAAATACTGCTGGTAGGCAGCCATAAGCCTGGCCTGGCCCACTGATGCCAGAGCCTGCTTTTTGGCAATGGACCTGGGCTTGTCTATCCCCAGCGTCTGCCGCCCCACGGCTATGGCTCCCGAGGACACCAGGCATACGTCCATCCCCCTGTTTTTGATATCGCATATCTCACGAACCAACCGCTCCAGCTTGATATAGTCAAGCCTGCCTGTGGCCTTATGAACCAGGGTGGATGAACCCACTTTTATTACTACTCTCTTTTTTTCTAAAAAATCTCTCATAATTCCTCTTGTCTTTTGACGTGATAAACTTTTTCTATTATAATGATTATTCCATAAAATAACAACTTTTTTAACGAGGTCGCGTTATGAAAAGAATTCTTTCTGTTATGCTCATTATCGCTACTCTTTTTACTCTTGCCGGATGCTCTTACAAAGAAAATGATAATGCAGCCTATGTGGAGAAAACAGACTTTTTGCTGGATACGATCATCACTATCAGGCTTTACGACGGCAATGAAGATCAGCTTAACCATTGTATGGACCTGGTAAAAAAGTATGACAATATGTTTTCCAATAAGCTGATCAATTCAGACGCCACCATAATAAATGACTCCATCCCGGACGCCAGGGCTGTACACAGCGAGACCCTTGAGCTGATCCAAAAGGCCCTTGACTTTAGCAGGATGTCCGATGGAGCTTTTGATATCACCATAGGAGCAGTTTCCAATCTGTGGGATTTTCATGCAAAAGATCCCATTGTCCCCGATGACAAAGAAATATCCGCTGCCATAAAAACTGTCGACTATACACAGGTTCGGATCTACGACAACACAGTCGCCCTCAAAAACAACGCAGGCAAAAGCACATCCTACCTTCCCCGTCTGGATCTCGGGGCCATAGCCAAGGGCTATATCTCCGACAGGATCCGTGACTATCTTATCTCAGAGGGTGTCACCTCAGCCAGCATCAGCCTGGGAGGCAATGTCTATGTTCTGGGAGAAAAGCCGGACGGCGAGATGTTTACCGTGGGCATCCAAAAGCCCTTTGCCGATGACGGCACTCCTGCCTGCACCGTGCAGGTAAAAGACAAAAGCGTAGTGACCTCTGGAGTATATCAGAGGTACTTTGAAAAGGACGGCAGGCTCTACCATCATATCCTTGACACAAAAACAGGCTATCCCATCGAAAACGATCTGTATTCCGTCACCGTAATATCCGATGACTCAGTAGATGGTGACGGCTACTCCACCATGCTTTTTACCATGGGATTAGAAAAGGCCCTAAACTATGTAAAAGCCACTCCATCCATCGAGGCCATATTCATCACCACAGATGGCAGGGTGATCCCATCTACAAAGATATCCCAGTATAATTTCGTTAAAATGTAAAAAGGACGGTTCCTTTTGTCATATCCATTACGGATAGATCAGAAAGAACCGTCCATTTTTGTATATCATTATTATCTGCTACCCTTGTCGTAAGGTATGCCCTCGGCCTTAGGTGCCTTGGAGTTCTTGGAGGTAAATACAAGGACAATCATGGTAACGATGTAGGGTAACATCTGATACAGCGATGACTGATCCTTTAGCCCCTCGAACTTGGGCAAAAACGGTATGGAAGAATTATAAGCCGCTATAACCTTAAAAAGCGCAAAGATAAAGGCTGAGCCTAAAATATTGAAGGGCTTCCAGTTACCGAAGATCATAACCGCAAGAGCCAAAAAGCCATAGCCTCCCACGCTGGAGGAAAAGCCCGATCCAACCGCTATGACATAAGCAAGTCCGCCGACTCCGGCCAAAAATCCAGAGATGATAACACCCGCATACCTCATATGATACACATTGATACCCACGGAATCAGCAGCCTGGGGATGCTCACCACAGGCACGGAGCCTGAGCCCAAAACGGGTCTTGTACATAAGCAGCCATGCAGCTATAAAGAGTACCACTGCTATGGGTGTAGTCAGGTACTGGTACTTAAAGAACATGGTGGCAAAAAACCCATCTGTCTTTTCCATCCCAAAGGTCTCCTGGG
>CAMOFS010000219.1 GCA_946613735.1 uncultured Lachnospiraceae bacterium
GAGTCAAGATCATACATATGCTTGTTGTTTTTATCAATGTAGACCATACTCCCCTTGAGCTCCTTCTGAAGCTCTGCGGCCTTTGATAAAAGATGCTTTGTCTTGCCCTTTCCCTTTGCTCCTACGATCAGTGAAACCATTGTACTAACCCTCCAATCATTTTATTTTGTGCCGTATAAACGACCTCCAATGAGGTTATTTTACTACACCCTCTCTAAAAAATAAACACCTACATCCATTTTTCTACGAAACCTTCGCCCATGGCCTCGGATACATTTCCAACAATGAAAAATGCCTTGGGATCGTGTTCCTTTATTATGTCCTTGATCATGGGCACGTCACGGCGGGTACAGATGCAGATGAGCACCTTGCGGTTCTCACCGGTGTATTCTCCGACCCCCTGTATACTGGTAACACCACGGTCCATCTCCGAAAGGATCTCCCCGGATATCTCCTCCGGTTTGTTTGAGATGATAAGAGTGATCTTGGCTTTTTTGCCACGGTCCAGAATATAATCCGTCACCCTTCCCATGATAAAAACAGAAATAATGGCGTAAAGTGTGTGCTCGATGCTGAAAACAAATGCACCCACCACCACTATAGCTCCGTCTAAGATCTCGATAAGATGCCCAACACTAATAGAGCGCAGATACTTGGACAGCGAGTTCCCGAGCATGTCCGTACCGCCGGTGGTGGCTTTGGCCATGAGCAAAAGCCCCGTACCCACTCCAAAACAGATGCCGCCGTACAACGAGGTTAAAAGCATATTGTCGGCCACAAAGGTATAGTCCGGGAAAAAATACAGCTCCACCGTCATCACCGTAAAGCCCAGTCCGGTACGGACTATACGCTTAAGCCCCTCCGTCCACCAGGCAAAGATGAAGATGGGAATGTTGAGCACCAAGTTGGATACCCACAGCGGCACCGTAAAGGGCCAGAAATGCTCGGACAAATATCTTATCACGATGGCAAGACCGGATACTCCTCCTGTGACAAGCCCTGCCGGGTCAAAAAGGTACTTCACAGCAAAAGAGACTATGGTGGCTCCGAGTATGATGATCCAAAAGTCCCGGAAATAAACCATAAATCTCTTTTTTGTCATGGGCAGTTTTTTCTTGGGTTCTTCTATCTTACGTGAAAAGTTCATCGAATTTCTTTTTCGCCTCCGCCATTTCCGAAAGATCAGCGCTGTAGTCCCTGGCCTCACGGCCGCGAAGGGAATCCGTAATGCGCTCAACAGGTACAAGCATCGGAGTCAGGGACAGATTGGCGAGTACACCCTTTAGCGCATGGGCGCACTCAAAGGCCTTGTCCAGGTCGCCGTTTTCTATGAACCCGGATATGCCATCAAAATTTTTATCATCCAGGATACGCCCCACGAGCTTGAGGTAAAGATCCTCCTTGTTCGCACAGCGGGCGATACCCTCATCCACATCAGCGCCATAAGCACGCAATCCGTCTATTGTGATCATACATCATCCTCCTAAGATTCTTCGCTTCGCTTTAAATGACATGGGGGTGTCATCCTGAGGGCGTAGCCTCTCCCTGTCATCCTGAGGGCGTAGCCCGAAGGATCCCTACTTTAAAAACTTACTAAAGTCATCCGCCGATACCGGCTTGGAGAAATAAAAGCCCTGGATAATATCGCAGCCCATGCCCTTGATGATCCTGTACTGCTGTTCTTCCTCGACGCCCTCTGCCACGACGGACACATCCAAAAACTCAGCAATCTCCATGATAAGCTCCATCATGCGCTGGTTCTTTTCATCCTCGTGTATCCCACGGACAAACCTCATATCCACCTTAAGCACATCTATGGGCATGGAGGTGAGCATATTGAGGGATGAATACCCTGATCCGAAATCATCCATCTCAATCTTGAAGCCTTGCCTCCTGAACTGCTCCACCACATCCACCAGATGGGTGGTGTCAGACGCGTATGCTGACTCTGTGATCTCCAGATGCAGATCTGCGGTACTGATGCCGGCCTCCTTGACGATCTCCAAAAGGTTTTCCACTATACCCTCATCCTGGATGTCTATCCTGGAAACATTCACCGATACGGGTATGGAGACACCGAAATCTTCCTTCCATTTTTTGATCTGCGTCGCAGCTGCCCGCCATACATAGTCATCCACCAGACGGATAAGCCCGTTCTCCTCAAAGAGGGAGATGAAGCTGCCGGGAGACACCAGCCCGAACTCGGGATGATCCCAGCGTACCAGAGCCTCTGCTCCCACAAGACGAGGCTTTTCGCCCTTGATATCGTATTTGGGCTGGAAGAGAACCAAAAACTGATTTCTGGCTATACCGTCTGCAATATCCTGTATGAGCCTCTCCTCAAACATGCGCTGCTTGCGCATCTTGTCATCATAATATGCTATGGTACGGCTGTAGTCGTCCCTGATGGTATTACCGGCCATCTTGGCACGCTCAAAGGCCATCTCTATGCGCATATCCGCATCAATGGAATCGTTGATGCCGATACGGACCTGTACATTATGTATCCTAAAGTCACGGGCGATCGCCTGTCTGATCTCCTCCGCAAAATCCTCATAGCTGTCACGGTGGCCGATGTACATATAGAAGGTGTCACCCTCACTGCGGCCTGCTATACCGTCATTTTTCTCTACAAAAGACTGGATGGCTTCCGCTATGGTACGAAGCACCCGGTCCCCCTCCTGCATACCGTATAGCTCGTTGAACAGATGGAAATGATTGATGTTGACAACCACCGCATCCATCCTGCGGCCGGGATAAAACTTGTCCTGGAGAGAGGAATACTCATAGAAAAAGCTCTTTGACAAAAGGCCCGTAAGCTCATCCTTCTCCGTGGACTGGATGATCATCCTATCCTCAAAGAGGGCTATGATACGCTTAACCCTGGCAATGATCTTTTCAGGCATGTCATAGGGCTTCTTGATGAAGTCCGCCGCACCCTTTTTCAGACTCTCGATCTCAGCAGATTCTTCGGAGGTCAAAACGATGATGGGGATGTTCCTTAAGATAACGTCCTTTTGCATCTCCTCCATGACCGCAAAGCCATCCATGTCGGGCATGAGAAGATCCAAAAGCACCAAAGAAAGGAGCGGACCCTTCTCGTTAATGCGGTCCATGGCCTCAGCACCGTTGGAGGCATAGATGACATCATAATGATCCTCTAATATCCCGCCCAGGATATCCCTGTTGATCTCCTCATCATCCACCACAAGTACAGTTCTTTTGATATTGCCAAGATAGATAAATTCCTGATCCATGTGCCCCCCTTTCAGCTACAACACCGGGTTACTGTCTGTTAATTTTACTACACCG
>CAMOFS010000220.1 GCA_946613735.1 uncultured Lachnospiraceae bacterium
TTCCTGGCCTTGTGCACAATATCCGGATAGTGATCCTCACCGTTTTCTCCGGGATCCAAAATGCCGTTGCACAGCGGGCATTTTTCCGTATTGTCTATTATCCTTACTCCGCAGTGACTGCACTTTCTACTCATAATATACCCCGTTGGTCTCTATCTCTACTTCTATCCCATCCTCCGCAAGCTGCGAAAAAGTCCTGCGCTGAATGGAGGTATCAGTAAAGGCAGAGGTAAATGTATAGACCATAGTGTCCAGATAGGAATTGATGACACACTTTATCTCCTGCCCCTTTGAAAAGGACAAAAATCCGTAAAAGTTTTTGATGTATTTCTGGTACTCCGGCTTCACACCGATGTTGCCAATGTTCGTGATGGTGGTGGTGTTGGCCAGGGCCGCCTGAGTGTACACTGCCTTCATGGCAATGCTTTTAGCAAAAAGCGGCACCAGTCTGCTCACCAGATAATCCTCATTGGAAACGTTGTAGGAAAAGATATTCTCCAGGTTCTCCTTGTTGATCTGGGCCCTGAGACTCTCCTTTATTATGGTCGCCACCTCGGCAAAGGTGTAGTCATCCCGCTCGGGGGCAAACTCCGCCGAAACCATTACAAAGAAATTCTTTGTAGTAATGGAATCGAAAAAAGGCCGTAGGTTTACTGGAACTGCCACCCTGATGGGTCTCTCCTTTGACACATCCCTGGCATGCGACTTCCATGTAGCATAGGCAAAGGCCGCCACAAGGTATTCATTGATGCTCACGCCGTACTTTTCCTTGGCCACCTTTTTTACCTGTGCCACGGGAAAGTAACCGCTCATCACTCCAAAGCCCCTGTAAGGAAGCTTCTCTCCCTTTATCAAAAATGCCTTTTTGGTCTTATAAACGCTCTTTGAGGCCTTTTTATAATTGGCCTTGTAGCTGTCCTCACGATCAAGGGAGGTCTCGTCTGACAGACCGTCCCCCAGCTTTTGCCTGATGTCAGGATGGGCCAGTCTCAGGTACTGATAGGTCAGCTCCCTGATAAAGCCAATGATCCCCATACCGTCGGTAAGGGCATGGAAGGCTTCCAGGTTGATCCTGTTTTTATAGTAGGTCACCCTGAAAAGGTAGTAGTTATTCTTATTCTGATGGATGAATCTGCAGGGATACTCGTGCTCCTCAACCACTCTGGGAGCCGGCTTATCATTTTCTTCGAAATAATACCAGAAAAAGCCCGTACGGAGTCTGTAACGGAAGGCCGGGATCTTGGGCAGAAGGATATCCACCGCCTCCTGCAAAAGCTCACCGTCCACCTCCTCGTTTAAAATAGAACAAATGCGGTATGTATTTGTAAGCGTATCATTCGCTATAACCGGGAAGATCTTAGCAGTGTTGTCCAGTTTTTCCCAGTTCTTATAGTTTTTTGCCATCTTTTTTCCTTTAACCAAGATCCTTCGTCGTTACACTCCTCAGGATGACAATAACGTTCTATGCATAGTAAAGGATCTTATCCGAGTTTCGTGCGTCTGTCAGAGTGCTTGATAAGTGCAGTTGCGATATTGATAGCGTGGTCAGAGCAACGCTCTAAGTCGGTGGAGATGTCGGTAAATATCACACCGGCAGCGGGATCGCACTTACCCTTTAAAAGCCTGTCCATATGGGCATCTATCATGTCCGCCTGAAGCCTGTCTACCAGATCCTCCTGAGCCTCGGCTGCGGGCAGCTTGGAAAAGTCCTCCGTAGAAAAGATCTCGATGGACATGTCTATGGTCTTTAAAGTAGCCTCGGCAAGAGCCTTGATCTCCTTGCGGGCGGGCTTGCCCAGGTTGTCCTTGGCACGGCCGATCTTTTGCTTGTACTCTATGATGTTCTCCGCATGGTCTGAGATCCGCTCAAAATTGGAAGCGATAAGGGTAAGCTTTGTAGCTCTGAAAACGTCGGACTCAGAGATGTTCATGGAACGAAGCTCGATAAGCCTGTCGGATATCTCATTGGTAAGATAATCCACGATGGCCTCCGTGGTCTCCACCTGCTCGATAAGCTCGTCATCCTTGGAGAAAAAGCAGTTGACTGCTGCCTCAAGGTTGTCCCTGGACAGCTTGCCCAGTCGCTTGAGCTCCTTAATAGCCTGGGGAATGACAACGGAAGGAAGGGTGTTTTTCGCATCCACCATGTAGATAAGCTGCATCTCCTTTTTGGAACGTGTCTCCTCGGGAAGTACCGGGATGAGCCTCTCCGTGAGAGCCACTATCTTGTCGGTAAATGGCAGCATGATAAGCACTGCAAATATGGCAAAAAGCGTGTGCGTATTAGCCACCTGACGTCCCACATCTCCGGGAGACAGTGCCCGTATGAAGTCCGTGATCTGCGGGAATAGCGTAATAAGCGTAAAGAGTATCACTGCCCTGATAAGGTTAAAGATGAGATTAAGAAGCGCTGTCCTCTTACCGTTCCTGTTGGTGGTAAGGGAAGCTAAGATATTGGGGGTAACAGAACCCACTGCCGCACCGATCACCAGATACACCGCTATCTCGTAATCCAATATCCCCTGAATGGCAAAGGCCTGGAAGATGACCACCGAGGATGAGGAGCTCTGCAAAAGTGCGGTAAATGCGAAACCGAAAAGCACGGCCAAAAAGGGATTCCTGAGGCCGTCCAAAAAGCTGATAAACATAGGAGTCTGGGACAGGGGCTTAATAGCCTGCTTTATAAGTCCAATACCCACAAAGAGCATACCGAAGCCCAGTACTATAGAGCCCGCATGCTTGACCATCTGCTTTTTTATAAAAAGATACATGATGACACCGGCGAAAAGCAAAAACGGAGCCAAAGCCGTAAGATCAAAGGCCGTGATCTGTGCCGTGATGGTGGTACCTATATTGGCACCCATGATAACGGCGATGGCCTCAGCCAGCTGCATCAGTCCCGAGTTAACAAAGCCTATCACCATCATGTCCGTAGCTGATGAGCTCTGGATGAGAACTGTCACCGCTATTCCCAAAAATACAGCCATGAACTTGTTGGAGGTCACTTTTTCCAAAAGCACACGAAGCTTATCTCCCGCGGCATTCTGAAGTCCGCTGGACATCATGGTCATACCATATAAAAACAGACCCACTCCCCCAAGTAAGGTGAAAAACTGTGTCGGTGTCATAAAACAATTACTCCTACTATTAATTCAATTCCGCGAAAAACCAAGATAATCATAAGATATAATAGTAGAAAAGTAAAGCTAATAATGTTAAAATCAAGGGTAGTTATGCATTTAAGGAGAAACCAAGGATAAGCAAGACATATTAACGTTTCAGGATCTTCTCAAGCT
>CAMOFS010000221.1 GCA_946613735.1 uncultured Lachnospiraceae bacterium
AAAGGGCGGTACTTCGGGTCGTGATCTGGTCATACGGGACAGGGTGGACATTGAGATGGAAGCCCTTGCTCTGGAGGATGAGACACTGGGAGAAGAGCTTACCACCCTGTATCAAAAAATACGAAAGGATCAGAAGGAGAAGGCAGATCCTGTCATGATAAAACAGGAGATAGTGGAGCTTTACAAGATCGTTGCAGCCATAAGTGCAAAAAAACTCGAAAAAGAGTTGGAAGTAATGAAGGCTATACATGACATGGGGGAGCCGCTGACCTTTATTGATGTCATGGGAGCAACCATATCCAAAAACTTCTCCACATCTCTTTCAAGACTGGGCTTTATTACCAGCGTGATATATCAGCACAAGCTGGATGCGGAGAAAGCTTTGGCCAAGGAAGAATAGTATACAGAGGCGATTTATGTATAAAGAAAGCACAAAAGAGGATATATACAGGCTTAAAAGAAAGATGTATATGGCTGCGTCCATGGCCAGAGGAGGGATAAAGGAGGGATACTTAAATCCCGATATCGCCGAGAATGTTTTGGAGATCTACAAGAGTATAAAGGACAGCGATAACATCCAGATCCCTTCAGGTAAGGAGTTTTTGTCCATGCCTCCCACTGCCGCGGGACGCAAGTACTTTGCCTCTTCGTTGGCAGCGCTTATGTGTTCAAGAGACAGATTTTTAGATAATGAGTACCTTACCAAAAATGGTATTACAGCCGGCTTAGACCCACTGTTTTTTGATGGACTTTCCGACGCAGCCAGGGTAATAGATAAGGTGTTGAGCGACTATTTTACCGCATCCGGCATCACACCCGGCGGTGAGCACATAGAGGACAAGGCTGTCAGAAAAAAGGGGCGTGAGGACTTTTTAAAAAGCAGACAGCTCTACGAGGCAACCATTCAAAAGACCCTTACGGATTACGGTGTCCGGATCATTAAAAAACTGGGGGAGGACGCAGATTTCAAACCATCAGAATCCCCGGCTTTTGATACTGTTTTTGAGAGAATGGTGGATGCCGATCCCCTCGCAGAGCTTTTGTATGAGGATGTGGTAAGACATCTTCGGGGTGTTACGGAGAGAGCTGTGGCTGAGGCAGCAGGCTACAGGGCTTCGGTTTTAGTATTCAAGGAAAAGCTCTTTCCCAAGTTTTACAGCAAGGATACCGATCCTGTAAGCAGAGACATACTAAAGGCGGCATTTTTGGAATACCGGAATTATGTGGAGATGAGGCTTTTGGGGCTGGCGGACATAAGGGAGTCCTGTCTGTATTACGGCAGGTGTGTCCTGCAGTCAGAGCCGGTAGACCGTATCATGTATGAAAAGATATTAAAGTGCATCAACATGGAGGCTGAGTTCATGTCTGACGACATCCCCCTTGATAATCTGCCGGGCTATGAAGTGTATAAAAGAAAAAAGATGGAAGAGATTGAGGCACCATCGGATCTTAAAAACATTCAGAATATGACAAAAAACTTAAGAAAATACTATGATATCCATCCGTTCCAGTTTGATGGCCAGTGTCTTAGATCAGCCATAGACGACGTTCGTGGTCTGGGACTTACACTTTCCAAGGCTGAGGTACTAAGCGGGGCCATAGAGGACTTTTCCAGATCAAAGGCCGCTCATGATCTTGTGGCTGACGAATGGTTTGATCTTTTGGACTGCTGGGTATTTAGTGAGTGCATTGTGAGGGTTGGATATCCCATTATCGACTTTATTAATGAGCATCATGGGGCTTCTGTGGGTCAGGCTACCGATGACTTTAGGACCCTTTTGCCTTATATCAGCTATGCTTCCTGTGAGCGGACTGTCAGGTTTGCCCTCAGAGAAGTGATCATTGAAAGGAGTGGCCTCAATGTTTAGCCTGGAAAGGATAACAGAAGAAAACATAACGAGATACGAAAAGACCATCCCCACAGGTTATCATGGTGAGATTAAAGTCGGGGAGCTCTACGCAATAGCAGTATATGATGATGGATCACTATATGGCATCATGGTTTCGGATGTTGTGGACGACTGGATGTATCTGGTGTGGTTTTATATTGCTGACGAAGACTCAGTTATGGTAAAAAAGGCTTCGTTTTTCAGGTATTGTATCTATCAGGCAAAAAATGAATACCATCATCGGCTGAAGGGGGCATTTATTGAGATATATCCGGATAATGATTATGCTAAGGACATACGAGATGTACTTTATATGGTCGGCATGAGTATCAGGGAGGCCAAAAGCAATGTCTTTGAGTTTTCCCTTTCACAGGTTGAGGGAGTACAGTCGCTTATTAAGGCGGCAGAAAAGATGGAGTGCAGGCCCCTTGATAAAATGTCAGCAGCCGAGCTTTCAACTATTGAAAACATGATGCAGGAGGATGTAAGGCCGATCCCGGTTCCCACGATGATGGACTGGGACAGTTATATTTCCGATATAAGCGTGTTTGGTTTCAAAAACTCCGCCCCCTGTGGCGCACTGTTGTTTTCAATGAAGAGTGAAAGGCTTGTAGCGGAGCTTGCCTATGCAGCAGATCCGGTAGCGCTGCCTGCCATGTTGGGTACGGCATATAAAAAAGCCCTTGAGAAATATGGCGAGGATGTGAGAGTGGAGGTACCTGTGGTTGTAAACAAGAGTGAAAATCTTGTGGAAAGGATAGTACCTACGGCAACCCGGGAGGATATTTTAGAGGGAGTGCTGTTATTTTAGCAGGAGGTTTTATTTTTACTTATGGATATGAGTCTGGCAGCAACCAATAAATTTCACATAGTCTTATATGTGGCAGCGATAGTAATAAGCATCACGGCCATCCTGTTTACCTTCCTTCAACGGCGTACCGACAGGCTGCAGAACAAGTTTTTTATAGCTATGCTGGTGATCGTGACCATGAATTCCATAAACGGGATCATTGGCTCTATTGCGGAACCATACGCTTTTTTTTCCGATCGTGCCTATCATATATTGGATACCAACCTGTTTTTATATTTCTTTTTACATTCTACACTGACACCATTGCTCTATTTTTATGTTATCAGTGTCACCGGTGCCATCAGAAAAAGGTCTATGACCAAAAATCTGGTCTATGCCACACCCCTGATCTTTACTGAGTTTTTGGTGATGCTAAACCCTATAATCCGCTGTGTGTATTATCATGACTCGGATATGAATTTTCACAGAAACTGGGCGGAATTCATCATATATGCTGTGGCTGGACTGTATTTGTTCATGGCCATGGCAAGACTGCTGTTGTGAACGATACCTGGGGAGACTGGGGAGAAAAGGGCGCCCACACCATGATGGA
>CAMOFS010000222.1 GCA_946613735.1 uncultured Lachnospiraceae bacterium
GCGACGAGGAAAACGGTGTCGCAGCTCAGAATGATCTGAAGGGTAAGGCGTTTTTCGCACAGATGCAAAGAACCTTTACATCCTTCTCTAACAGAAAGGATCACAATAAGGGAACCCACAAGAATACCGAAGAATACAAGGCTATGGATGACAAGCTCGGTGTGCTTTTAGCTCTTGATCCCGGAAGTGTCACTGCAGAGGCATACCGAAACGCACTTACTGACCTAAAAAACATGGCTTTGGAATATATCAACAAAAAGAAAGCACAGTCCTTCCATTGGTTGCCTTCAAAGCTCAGAAAATACCGGCTTCAGTACGCCAAGGGGCTGGCGGATATGTGCAACTCACAGCTGGATACAATAGACGCGACAGACTTTATAAAGCGGGATGAGGCAGTGGATAAGTATGTAAGTGATCTTGTGGCACATCCCACCGCGGAAAAGGAATACTCCAAGACCGAGTATTTCTCAGACCTGGCTGATCTTAAGGAACAGGCTGTTGCGGCCTACAAGCAGTCGGCCGGTATCGTGGATGAACAGGCAAATGATCCTGCAGAAATGCAGGTAAATGGCATGATAAGCTCAGCAAATACAACTGTAGAAAATGTCAGGATCGAACAGCCGCTAACAGAAAAAAAGGCAGATCTTCTTCAGTCCTGACCACCACGTCCCTCATATTTTAAACACAACATAGTGATATCATCATACTGTTCGGCACCGTCAGCGAATTGCTTCAGGTCCTTAAGGACCATCCGGCAGATACTTTCACAGTATTCATTTCTGTCCGAAGCATCGATGGACGGTGCCTCTTTATCTATCAGACCAAGCAGGCGATCCTCTCCATACATATTACCGGACACATCCCTTGCTTCGCTGACGCCATCGGTATAAAGGTAGATGGACTCACCGGGCAAAAGCGTCACCTCCTGACGCAGATACTTTGCCTTTTTTAAGCCTCCCAAAACCATATTGATCTTTTGCTTTACAAAACCGCTGTCGCTTTTACCAAAGCGTACAGGATGAGTGTGTCCGGCGTGGACATAGCTTATTACCCCGGTCCTAAGGTCAAGCATACCGATCCAGGCGGTGACAAACATCTCCGCCGACTTGTCCTCGCAAAGGGACAGGTTAGTGTTTATAGCCACTTCATCCACGCCAAGTCCCTGCTCTGCATAGGTTCTTATCAGGGTTTTTGCCCGCATCATATACAGTGCTGCCGGCATGCCCTTACCGGATACGTCTGCCATCACGATACACAGGGTATTCTCATCCGCCATAAAGAAATCATAAAAGTCGCCACCCACTGCCTCTGCCGTATCCATAGAGGCAAAGAGCCCAAATCTCTCATCCTCCGGGAAAGGAGGGAATACCCCGGGCACTGCAGACTCCTGGATGTTCCTGGCGTTTTCAAGTTCGGTTTTGATCCGTTCATTTTCCTCTTCGATGAGATCCTTTAGCTTATCCACGGTGTCATTGATCCCCCGGGACAGTTCAAAAAACTCCAGGGAGTTACCGGCATCCGCCTTCTCATCCAGGTTACCCTCAGTGATTATTCTTAGGGTATCATGTGTTTTTTCAACATCCTTTACCACATATCTTTTCAGCATGTTTAAAACCGCCGCAAGAAAGGCCGCCAGGATCATGAAAAACAGCACTACAAAGAGTATGTTGTTCTGTGCTTCAAACTGGTTTGCCTCCTTTGTGGGATAAGCTCCGATGATGTAAAAGCCACTGTCCTTGAAGGCTGCCACATAGCACTTTTTCCCATAAAACTCCGTAATGGTTTCCTTTATTTCTCCCTCTTTTTCAGGTAGTAGATCCTCCTGCGAAAAGGTGTCTCCCACCTTATCTTCCATGATATGGGTAGTGCAGTTGATACTCATATCCGGACTGCAGTTGATAAAAAAGCCGGTGACTCCTATCCTCAGATCACTGGTGGTATCTCTTATCTCTGTATTCCACCAATACTTATAGGCTTCTTTATTGATCCCAAATAACACAAAGCCGCTTTTATCCCTGAAGGTCCTTCCCACATAAGCCATATCAAAGGAATCGGAAAAGGGGCTGGGATAAAAGGTATCCGCATACGCCGTCTCCCCTTCCAAAAGACAAAGGAACGGCGCCATAAGATCGGAGTCTCTCAGATCAAAACCAATAAGATCCGGATCAGAGGAATATGCTACGATCCCCTTTTCATCCACTATACTCATCTCAGATATCAGCTCAGCGTTATTAGCTACGGATCTGACCAAACGGGCATTATTAAAATAAGCTTCCTTCCCGGCAGTTTCCTCTCCGTCGATGGCATATTCCATCCAGCTGTCGGCATAATTATTTACCTCAAGGTCAATATTGAACTCCTCTGAGTAGTCGGTAAGATAGCCCTCCAGCATGGAAAAGGTGCGCTGCTTCTGAAAACGGTCCTGCAGGATAAGCCCCACCACGGAAGCCACCAAAAGAGCCAGGGCCATGATGAGGTACAGCCACCTGCTGATAATGGTATTAAGTTTTTGCCTGTTATAAAGATCCTGTATCCACATTTCCAAATCTCACCCACATCATGGTAATATCATCATACTGCTCTGCGCCTTCAGTAAAGCGCTGTACATCTTCGTAGACCATCTGCCCCGCCGCTTTGCAAAACTCGTTACTGTCTGGCGAAGTAATATCCCTTACCTTTTTACCTATCAGATCCAAAAGCCGATCTTCGCCATACATATTCCCTGAGACATCCTTTGCCTCACTTACTCCATCCGTGTACAGATAGATGCTGTCTCCGGGCATAAGTGTCACTTCCTGCCTGACATACTTGACCTTCTTTAAGCCACCCAGCACCATATTGACCTTTTGCTTGACCAGACTCACCGAATCTTTTGTTACCAAAACAGGGAAGGTATGTCCGGCGTGCACATAGCTTATAACACCCGTATTAAGATCCAAAAAACCTAACCATGCCGTAACAAACATATCCTTGGTGGCATCCTCACAGAGCTTTATATTTGTCTTCGTGGCTACCTCCTCCACAGGAAGCCCCTGCATGGCATAGGTTCTTATGAGGGTTTTGGCCCGCATCATATACAGCGCCGCCGGCATACCCTTGCCGGAGACATCCGCCATTACAAAGGCTAAGGTATCATCTCCGCACATAAAGAAATCGTAAAAGTCTCCGCCCACACTTTCGGCAGTATTCATGGAGGCAAAAATACCAAAAGCCTCATGCTCAGGAAATTTCTGAGGCACGGCAGACTCCTGGATCCTCTTGGCATTCATAAGCTCCTCAGCCATCTGATC
>CAMOFS010000223.1 GCA_946613735.1 uncultured Lachnospiraceae bacterium
GTACGACGAGGACGGGGCAGAAGGCGAAGGGACAGAGGGTACAGAAGGCGAAGCCGCTGGCAGTGAGGAAAAAGATTCTTCGCTTCGCTCAGAATGACAAATAATCGCTCAGAATGACAAATAATCGCTCAGAATGACAATGTAACTTAGTACTGTGAACAAAAAAATACAAGAAGTAAAAGGAGGGAGTACGTTATGCCATTTATTAACGCAAAGCTTACAGTATCACTGGATGATGCAAAAAAGGAGGCCATCAAGAGCAGGCTGGGCCAGTCTGTATCCATCATCGGAAAGCCGGAGAGTTTTCTTATGGTAGACATAGAGGAGGACCACGAGATGTGGTTCGCAGGACAGAAGGTGGACCGTGGAGCCTACGTGGCAGTGGAGATATACGGCAATGCCAGCTCAGACGCATATGACCGCATGACCGGTGATATTTGCAACATACTTGGGGAGGAGGCAGACATTCCGGCGGATCGGATATACATCAAGTATCATGGTGTGGCCGACTGGGGCTGGAACGGACGTAATTTCTAAAATGATAAAGATAATAATTGTTATTCTGTTAATTGCGGCAGCAGCATTTTTAGGCTTTTGCATCTGGGTTACGAGCTATATGTTCAAGTCCACCTATCACAGCATGTCCGTGGATCAGGTGGACAACCTCCAGTATATGTACGATGAGAAGTATAAGCCTGACTACCCACGCAGGCAGGTTAGCTTCCCATCCGGCAGCGAGACTTTGGCCGGCTATATCTACGGAGAAGAAAATGACAAGGCGCTGGCTGTCTTTTCCCATGGTATTTTTTCCGGTCCTGATGAGTATCTGCCCATCATTACTTATATGGTGGATCATGGCTACCGGGTCTTTGCCTACGACTATACCGCCTACAACAACAGTACCGGAGACAGCGCACATGGACTGCCGCAGTCCCCACTGGATCTGCATGCGGCACTTACCTACATTGAGAAGGATGAGGCACTTTCCAAGCTTAAAAAGGTTACCTTCGGCCACAGCTGGGGCGGCTATGCTTCAGTGGCCGTTTTAAACTTTGACCATGATGTGGCGGCAGCTTGTGCCATGTCAGGCTTTAACGATTCCCATACTATGGCTATGGAGGCGGCAGTGGGATTGTTGGGCGGCTTTGTCGGCAACTGCCTGTCACCCTTTATACGTGCAATGGATCGCAGGCTTTTCGGAGAGTATGCCACCCTCAATGCGGTGGACGGTATCAACAAGGCCGGCATTCCGGTTCTCATTACCCATGCTGACAAGGATGAGACCATCACCTATGATAATGCATCCATCATCTGCCACAGGGACGAGATCACAGATCCCTATGTGGAGTATGTCACTATCACGGAATCGCCCCGCAACAATCACAATGATTTCTTTTTAACCTGCGAGTCGGCAGCTGCCACGCAAAGGTTCAGGGCTGGCTACTCCGAGATAGAAAAAAAATACGGTAAGGGCTTCCCACCGGTAGTGCCGCAGGAGATCAAGCACGAGTATTACAGCAAGGGAGACAAGGAGCTTTGCAACCAGCCCAGCCTGGAGTATTTTGACACCGTGTGTAGTTTTTTTGACAGGGCACTGGATAAATGATATTATTTCAGGTAGCAGAGATGCTTTTATCAAAGTCAGGAGAATACCCCGTCCTTCCGGGGCGGACCTGAACTACTGCGTATAGGAGGTATAGATAAGATGTGGAAAGCGAGAAAGAGGTTATGGTGCGGGCTTCCCTGGACCTTTACGGTGTACAGCTTTGACGAGGAGAGGTTTTTTATAGACTCCGGTTTTCTCAATAAAAAACAGGATGAGGTTCGCCTGTATCGTATCCAGGATATGTCTGTGACCAGGTCACTGATCCAGAGGATATTCGGTATGGGCACTATCCATGTGAGGAGTAATGACAAGAGCACAGGCAATTTTGACATCATCAATATTAAAAACGTGATGGATGTGAAGGAGAATCTCTCCAAAAATGTGGAGGATCAGCGTACCAAGAAGCGTGTCGGTGTCAGAGAATATATGTCAGATTCGGACGACGATATATTATAAAACAAAGGAGACAGGGGCGAGCCGCCTGTCTCCTATTTTTTTATTCTGCTGGAAGCTCCTCTGCAGGAATCTCTTCCGGGATGGGAATCTCCTCAGCCGGTATCTCAATGTCGGCAGGTATCTCCACATCGGCCGGTATCTCAATGTCAGCAGGCATCTCCACATCAGCCGGTATCTCAATGTCAGCAGGCATCTCCATCTCAATCGGAATCTCAGCATCCACAGGAATTTCCTCCGGAATAGGCACTTCCTCAGGCTCAGGCATTGTGGGGATGGCATCCTGGGCAGCCGGTATCTCTTCCTCCGGTATTTCGACCGGAATTTCCTCTGCCGCATCGACGGGCATCTCTACGGGCGCTTCATCCTCTATTTCGGGGATCAGCTCGTCAATCTCAGGAACGTCCTCATCTATCTCAGGCACATCCTCGATAGTCAGGTTATCCGTTTCGGCGTCATCAATACCGCCGTAGGCCTTGAGCTGATCGTTTATGATCATATCAACATATTTGCCGGCCCTCTCCATAAGCTCAGGATCAGAATCAACCACCTTTACACAGGCGTTTTTATAAAGCTCTTCCCGGCTGTCATAAAGCTGGCGCAGCTTTTCGTACTTCTCCGTCTCCTTTTGGAAGACGCTTTCAAGCAATCCGTATTTACCCATAGCAAAAACCTCCCTTGTGCTATACATTTATATCCACATTATACACATATCATCCACTATTTACAAGAAAGTAGACATTGCCCATCCCCGGACATCCCCGGTCAATCAATTTACAATCTGACAGTTTATCCCACGCCTCCCTTTTTCATTGACATAAGTATTATAAACTGATAAAATCCTAAAGCGTGTGGAGCATTAGCTCAGCTGGGAGAGCATTTGCTTGACGTGTAAAAGGTCACTGGTTCGAGCCCAGTATGCTCCATCAATAAAAACAACCCCACAAACCTTGATTTTACAAGGCTTGCGGGGTTTTTATTTTCGCTCCTCTTTTTCCTGACAATCTCTTATGGCCCGGTAGTATAGAAAAATGTGGCAGAAAAACTGCTTTGGTTGTATAATTAAAAAGATAATAACTGATGAAAAGCAGGGTTTTAAATCAAGGCTTTGTCCCGGCTAAATAAAATGATTGCTCAGATAAAAAAGGATAAAAGAATAAAGTTAAGGAAATAGGATACGGTAATAAATGAAAGAGAAGGAATACTTCATTGATT
>CAMOFS010000224.1 GCA_946613735.1 uncultured Lachnospiraceae bacterium
TACGAAAATGCCGAGATAAAGGCAATGATCACCGCCTTTGGTACCGGTATCCACGAGGATTTTGATATCTCCAAGCTCAGATATCACAAGATCATCATCATGACCGATGCCGACGTGGATGGAGCCCACATAGCTACGCTGATGCTCACATTTTTATACAGATTCATGCCCGAGCTTATAAGACAGGGTTATGTATATCTGGCTACGCCACCGCTTTATAAGCTGGAAAAGAATAAAAAGACATGGTATGCCTACAGTGATGAGGAACTCAATAATATTCTTTTAGAGGTGGGACGCGATAACAATAACAAGATCCAGCGCTACAAAGGTCTTGGTGAGATGGATGCGGAACAGCTTTGGGATACTACCATGGATCCTGAAAAGAGGATACTTAAAAAGGTGACAATGGACGAGTTGGATTCATCGGAGATAGATGCTGTATTTTCAACCCTGATGGGAGATAAGGTTGAACCTAGAAGGGAGTTTATAGAAGAAAATGCTAAATATGTTAAAAACCTTGATATTTAAAGACGCTAAAATAGTAAGGCATAAGTTTGACATATGGGAAGAGATCATAAAAAGCATCGAAAGGCTTTTTAAGTTTTAGGAGTAATAAATGGACGAGAATAACAACGAAATTATAGAGGATGGCATAACCTTTGATACCGTTCAGGAGGTTGATCTTAAGAAAACAATGGAGACCTCCTATATAGACTATGCCATGAGTGTTATCGCCTCACGTGCCCTTCCCGATGTAAGGGACGGATTAAAGCCGGTTCAAAGACGTGTGCTCTTTTCCATGCAGGAGCTTCACAATATGCCGGATCAGCCACACCGTAAATGTGCGCGTATTGTCGGTGATACCATGGGTAAATATCACCCTCATGGTGACAGTTCCATCTACGGAGCTCTGGTAAATATGGCTCAGGACTGGTCCACCAGATATCCGCTTGTGGACGGACATGGTAACTTTGGTTCAGTGGATGGTGACGGAGCCGCTGCCATGAGATATACAGAGGCTCGTCTTTCAAAGATATCCCTTGCCATGCTTGCAGATATAGGCAAGGATACAGTGGATTTCATGCCCAACTTTGATGAGACTGAAAAGGAGCCTACGGTCCTTCCCGCCAGATATCCCAATCTTTTGGTAAACGGAACTACGGGTATTGCTGTTGGTATGGCTACCAATATTCCGCCCCATAATCTCCGTGAAGTTATCGCTGCTGTAGACAAGATCATTGACAATCAGATATATGAGGATCGTGATACAGATATAGAAGAGCTGATGGAGATCATCAAGGGACCGGATTTTCCCACCGGAGGCACCATCTTAGGTCATGCCGGTATAGAAGAGGCATACAGGACGGGGCGTGGCAAGATCAGGGTCAGGGCTGTAACCGAGATAGAGCCCATGCAAAACGGCAAAAACCGTATCATAGTTTCAGAGCTTCCTTACAATGTCAACAAGGCAAGACTCGTGGAATATATAGGAAAGCTTGTTAGGGACAAAAAGCTTGACGGTATTACGGCCTTACGTGATGAATCCTCCCGTGAGGGAATGAGGGTTGTGATCGAGCTTCGTAAGGATGTGAATCCTTCCGTTATGCTGAACCAGCTATATAAGCATACCCAGCTTCAGGACACCTTTGGTGTGATTATGCTGGCATTGGTAGATAACCAGCCCAAGATTCTTAATCTCAAGCAGATGCTGGCTCATTATCTGAACCACCAGAAGGACGTAGTTACCCGCAGGACCAAGTTTGACCTGGCAGAAGCAGAGAAAAGAGCCCATATTTTAGAAGGATTACTCATTGCTCTTGATAACATAGATGAGGTTATAAAGATAATCCGTGGATCCGAGACGGTTGCTATTGCACGTCAGGAATTAGAGAGCAGATTCGGGCTTTCCGAGATTCAGTCCGGTGCTATAGTGGAGATGAGGCTTCGTGCCCTGACCGGATTGGAGCGGGAGAAGCTGGAGGGAGAATACAACGAAAAGATGGCTCTCATCGCTGAGCTCAAGGAAATCCTGGCTGATGAGAAAAAGCTGCTTACGGTTATCCGTAATGAGATAGATGTCTATGCCGACAAGTATGGTGATGATCGTCGTTCATCCATCGGCTTTGACATATATGATATTGATGCGGAGGATCTGATCCCCGTAACCTCTACGGTAGTCACCTTTACAAAGGTTGGCTATATTAAGCGCATGAACGTGGACAATTTCAAGGCGCAACACCGAGGAGGAAAGGGAATAAAGGGAATGGAGACCATCGAGGATGATTATATCACGGAGATGATGCTCACCACTTCCCACCATTACCTCATGTTCTTTACGAATTTCGGCCGGGTATATAGGATAAAAGCATACGAGATACCGGAAGCCAGCCGGACAGCCAGGGGTACGGCAATAGTTAATATTTTACCTCTGATGCCGGATGAAAAGATCACCGCCATGATCCCTATCAAGGAATACGGGGATGACGAGTATCTGTTTATGGCTACACAAAATGGTATTGTTAAAAAGACCAGGATATCAGAATATGAAAATGTTAAGAAAAATGGCTTGATAGCTATTTCTCTCCGTGACGAGGATAAGCTCATTGAGGTGAAAAAAGCCAAAAAAGATGATGAAGCAATGCTCTTCACAAAATTTGGACAAAGCATTCGCTTTAAGATAGACGAAGCCAGGACCACGGGCCGCGTATCCATAGGTGTAAAGGGTATGTCACTTATGGACGGTGATAAGGTTATAGCCATGCAGCTTGTATCCCAGGGCGAAAGTGTGATGATAGTATCACAAAACGGTCTTGGAAAATGCACACTTATGTCTGAATTCCCCGTATACCACAGGGGTAGTAAGGGTGTTAAATGCTATAAGATCACTGACAAGACAGGGTATCTGGTTGGTGTAAAGGCTGTGGAAAAGGATGATGAGATCATGCTTATCAATACCGAGGGCATCATTATCCGTACCAAGGTGGCAGAGACAGCTTTGCTTTCCAGGATAACTTCGGGAGTAAAGATCATAGATCTTAAGGACGGTGTAGAGGTAGCCAGTATCGCAAAGGTCCGGAAAGAAGACATCGTAGAAGAAGAGATTGAAGTGTCAGAAGAATCCGAAGAATAGGGGATTCTGAGCGAAGCGAAAGATCTTAATATGGAAAAGAGATTAACACTACCGTTAAAAAAAGAAGATGCCCTAAATCTGCATATTGGAGATTACTGTTTTCTGACCGGTGAGATGTATGTAGCCAGGGATGCGGCTCACAA
>CAMOFS010000225.1 GCA_946613735.1 uncultured Lachnospiraceae bacterium
GCTAAAAACTGTGTTATTTCCGTGGGCAGAAGCGGCAGCAAATGGATGGAAAATGTATGCCGCGATCTGGGGATCAAGACAAATTCCAACCGGGTTGACATAGGTGTGCGTGTCGAGCTTCCGGCCGAGATCTTTGCCCATCTTACAGATGAGCTTTATGAGAGCAAAATAGTATACCGCACTTCTAAATATGAGGATCTGGTGAGGACATTTTGCATGAATCCCAAGGGTGAAGTGGTAAATGAAAACACCAACGGTATAGTGACTGTCAACGGACACAGCTATGAGGATCCGGCAAAGCAGACAAACAATACAAACTTTGCGTTACTTGTGGCCAAGCATTTTTCCGAGCCCTTCAAGGATTCAAATGGTTATGGTGAGAGCATTGCAAAGCTTAGTAATATGCTTGGAGGCGGAGTTATCGTACAGCGCTTTGGTGACCTTATCAGGGGCCGCAGGAGCAACGAAGAGAGGATCAGCGAGTCCTTTACGGTGCCGACTTTAAATGCCGCAGCCGGTGACCTAAGCCTCGTTCTTCCCAAGCGCATACTTGACGGTATCACGGAGATGATATATGCCCTGGATAAGATAGCGCCGGGTACGGCAAATGACGATACGCTCTTGTATGGTGTTGAGGTAAAGTTTTACAACATGGAGGTTGAGCTCGATAAGGATCTTATGTCCTGCCACAAGGGCCTTTACATCATAGGCGACGGAAGTGGCATTACACACTCCCTGTCCCATGCTTCGGCAAGCGGGGTGTATGTCGCAAGGAGGATAGCAGAGGGATAGCTTTGTTTTTTTGGAGGAAATAACATGTGGGAAAAGATCAAAAAAGCCCTTGTGGTGGCGTTGGCTACATTAGGTGTTTTATTCATCATCATAATGCTTATCCCTGATGATGAGGAGTCATACGAGGATACAGAAACGGCAGTAGTACAGGAGGAAACAGACTCTGGGGAGACGGAAACAACAAAAGATTCTGAAAGTGTGGAGACAGAAGAAACTGACTCTGATAAGACAGGGGATGGAGAGGCCGCAGATGCCGCAGACGAAGAGACAGAAGATGATAAAAAAGGTAACTCTGTGACAGTAAAGATCCCTTCATCAGAGGTTTCTGATAACAAGATTGCTTTTAAGACAGTTTCTCTAGACAACGAAACTGTAACGGATGACATTTTTTCCGATTATGATATCACAGTAGTTCACGTATGGGGTACTTTTTGCCAGCCATGTATAGCAGAGATGGGAGATTATGCCAGGTTTTATTCCAAGCGTCCGGACAATGTAAATCTAATTGCCATTGTCTGTGATGTGTATGATGGTATTGACAGTAATGTTTCCGCGGCAAACGATATCCTTGGTGATGCGGGTGCAAAGTTTTTAAACCTTCGTACCAGCGATGACCTCTATGATCTGGTCGGTGGATTTCAGTATGTTCCCTCATCCTTTTTCGTGGACAGGGATGGCCATTTGATCGGGGAAATGATGGACGGAGCTAACTTTGAAATGACGATGGAGCGGCTTGAGGGCTATATAAAGTAGGAACGGTGGTCTTCTATGGCATATAAAAAAAGTGTGAGGCTTATCATCCTTGTGGCATCAGTGGTCATGATCATTGCAGGTGCAGTCGATAACGGATACCGTGAGGTGCTAAGCAAGGCTGTGATGATCTGCATGGAATGTATAGGGATAGGCTGATGGGCATTTCCGGTGAAAAAAAGAGGAAATTTATACAGCTTATTGTTGCGGTGCTTTATAACTGCCATCTGACGGGTTTTGCCACGGGCAGGATCTATAAGGGGGCCACAAAGGGTGTTTGCGTGCCGGGGCTTAATTGCTATTCCTGTCCCGGGGCTGTGGCTGCCTGTCCTCTTGGGAGCCTGCAGGGGGCGCTTTCAAAATCGGCTTATAAGGTTCCTCTTTATATGCTCGGCACCCTGCTTCTATTTGGTATAGTGCTTGGAAGGACCGTATGTGGCTTTCTTTGCCCCTTTGGGCTTTTGCAGGAGCTTTTGCACAGGCTGCCGGGCCCAAAGATAAAAAAGGGCAAATGGACGAGGGCGCTTTCTTATCTTAAATACGTGATACTTGCGGTTTTTGTGGTGATCATCCCGGTAGTAAAGCTGGTGCCGGGGTTTTGTAAATACATCTGTCCTGCAGGTACTCTTGAAGCAGGGATACCTCTGGTGTCATCTGATTTTAATCTGCAAAAGCAGATTGGATGGCTGTTTTCCTGGAAAATATTTATTTTGGCGGTCTGCATATTGCTGTGTATTACGTGTTACAGGGCGTTTTGCCGGTTTATATGTCCCCTTGGTGCGTTTTATTCATTTTTTAATCCGATTTCATTTTTCGGGATTGAGGTGGATGAGGAAAAATGTACCGGATGCAATGCATGTATAAACATGTGTGGGATGGATACGAAAAGAGTGGGGGACCATGAGTGCATCCAATGCGGTGCCTGTAAGGAGATCTGCCCCGAAGGCGCGATAAAAAGAAGGCGTAGGGGCTAGTGTGGCGGTTTTGCCAAAATCGGCGAATTGAGGCCTTATTTTTGCTGACACCGATATTTAAAATGACTCTATCCGGTTATATAATGTTTTCGTAATCAAGAAACGGCCACTACCGGCCGTGAGAAGATATGAAACATACCGGAAGAAACAAAAATATCCGGAACAGCAAGATAAGGAGGAAGGAGTCATGTTTACATTTTTATTTTGTGTACTGATGCTTATGTTTATCGTTGGAGTGATCAAGTTATCGGTAAAGCTTGCCTGGGGAGCGGTAAAGGTGATATTTACAATCGTCGGATCACTGATCCTTGGAGCATTGCTTTTAGGTGGAGGTTTTATTGTAGCAGCTTTCATACTTTTGATCATAGGATTGATCGGATTAGCAGTAACAGCAGCTACTGCATGATAGAAGGGAGGCAGATGATATGTCACAAAGAAAGCTTTTAAGATCAAACACTAACAAAATGATAGCCGGCGTGTGCGGCGGGATTGCAGATTATATGGGAGTAGATGCTACTGTGATCCGTGTGATATGGGCGCTTTTGTGCCTGGCATTTGGAGGCGGGCTTATCGCATATCTGATATGTGCGCTTCTTATTCCATCGGAGGATACGTCTAATCCATATTAGTAGAGGAAATCTTCAAGTTACACCCGGGGGGAGATCATCCCCCTGGGTTTGTTGTTTTTACAAAAGGGATGGTAGAATCTAATCTGCATCAGTCTGCCTACGGTACCCGGCGGATAAAAAAGCGGAT
>CAMOFS010000226.1 GCA_946613735.1 uncultured Lachnospiraceae bacterium
ACAAACGTCTGCTTGCAGAGGATATACAGGGCAGTACAGTCCACGCAAAGATGCTGGCGCGTCAGGGCATCATCACTGATGATGAGTGCAAAAGCATAGTGGACGGCCTGGCGCAGATCCTTTCGGACGTTGAAAATGGCAGTCTTATCATCACCTCGGAGTACGAGGATGTTCACAGCTTTGTGGAGGCAACTCTTACAGACCGCATCGGGGATGCAGGCAAAAAGCTCCACACCGGCCGCAGCCGCAATGATCAGGTGGCATTGGACATGAGGCTCTACACCAGAAAAAGGGTTGAGGGTATGGCAGATCGCCTGACCGATATCATGAAGGTCCTTTGCGATATCATGGAAAAAAACATCGACACCTATATGCCGGGCTTTACCCATCTGCAAAAGGCTCAGCCTGTTACCCTTGCTCATCACATGGGAGCTTATTTTGAAATGTTTAAAAGAGACAGGGAGAGGATGCTCTCACTCCGTGAACGCATGAACTACTGTCCATTGGGAAGCGGAGCGCTGGCCGGTACCACCTATCCATTGGACCGTGACTACGTGGCATCAGAGCTTGGCTTTGACCGCGGCCCAACCCCCAATTCCATGGACGGAGTCAGCGACCGTGATTACCTTATAGAATTTCTTTCGGCCCTTTCTACCATGATGATGCATCTGTCCCGTTTTTCCGAGGAGATCATCATCTGGAACAGCGATGAGTATCGTTTTGTGGATATCGACGACGCATATTCCACAGGCAGTTCCATCATGCCACAGAAGAAAAATCCTGATATCGCGGAGCTGGTACGCGGCAAGACAGGACGTGTCTACGGCGCGCTGATGTCACTGCTTACTACCATGAAGGGCATCCCTCTTGCTTATAACAAGGACATGCAGGAGGACAAGGAAATGGCCTTCGACGCTATGGATACTGCGGAGAATTGTCTGGTGCTTTTTACCGGGATGCTTTCTACCATGAAATTCAGGAAAGATGTGATGGAGGCTTCTGCCACCCGTGGCTTTACCAACGCCACCGATGCGGCTGATTATCTTGTGAAAAAAGGGGTGCCCTTCCGTGATGCTCACGGCATTATCGGACGGCTGGTGCTGTACTGCATCGAACAAAAATGTGCCATTGATGATGTGCCCCTTGAAAAGCTTCAGGAATTTGCACCTGAGTTTGGAGAGGATATCTATGATGCCATCTCGCTTAAGACCTGCGTTGACCGCCGCCTCACCACCGGCGCCCCGGGTCATGAGGTGATGGAGAAATATATAAGTAATTGTATGAATGAAATATAAGATTCTTCGCTTCGCTCAGAATGACAGGTGGGGGCTATTCTCCTTGTCATCCTGAGCGAAGCGAAGGATCCCTTTATCTACAGAGTTTTTCGATGATAGTTTTCACATCATCGTATGGCAGCTGGCCGGGGGCAGAGGATGCATCACCGTCGGCGGCAAAGGTGACGGCGCTTCCAAACATAAAGCCGCCCACACGCGACAGTACTCCCATGGATCCCATGGACATGGTAATGACAGGCACACCGGTATGATCCGATGAAAATAGTTCCGTGATGGACAGGAGGTTGCTTACATCCTGCATATCTAAAGGCATCACCGCCAGCTTTACGATATCGGCATCCACATCGGCCATCTGTGATAAAAGCTCACGCATAACCTTTCGGGGAGGAGTCTCGGAAAAATCGTGGTGGGAGGCGATGACCAGAGCACCGCGCTCATGGAGCCTTTCGATGAGGCGGCCGGGGTTCTCATAAGAAAGATATTCCACATCAATAAGATCCGCAGCATGGGCCTGGGATATGGAAAGCAAAAGAGTCTTCCTTTCGTCCTGGGACATGGTGCATCTGCCGCCCTGGTCACGGGAGCGGACGGTGACCACCAGAATTGTCTCTGTGGTGATCTCACGCAGTCTGTCTAAAACAGACTGCACCTTTTCCGGAGTTTTAATTCCCTCAAAGAAATCAGCCCTCCATTCGATCATCTCCACGCCGGAGCTTGCTAATGCCTTGGCATGGGATAGTATTTCGGGCTCGGTAACGTCCGTTATGGGGACGCATATTACTGGATTTTTGGCGTCGATCAGGCGCCCTTTTATTATTACAGGCATAGTCCCTCCTTTAAGATTCCCGTTGTCATTCAAAGGAGCGAAGCGACGAAGAATCTTCTAAATTATAATTGATAACAGTTTTCTAATAGTTTATAATATTAAATGTTGCGAGGCAACAGAAAATGTGTATTGTGGGAGGAGGCTTTTATGAAGCAAAATGAGATGTTAGCCATGATCCTGGCAGGGGGCAGGGGCTCACGCCTTAAGGATCTGACCAATAAAGTTGCAAAGCCTGCGGTGTCCTTCGGGGGAAAGTACCGCATTATCGATTTTCCGCTTTCCAATTGTGCCAACAGCGGTATCGATGTAGTGGGAGTGTTGACGCAGTATGAGTCGGTTCTGCTCAACAGTTATGTGGCAGCAGGCGGCCAGTGGGGACTGGACACCAGGGATTCCGGTGTGTATGTTTTACCCCCTCGTGAAAAGGCTGACGCGGACCTGGACGTATACCGCGGCACGGCTGATGCTATCTCCCAGAACATAGATTTTATCGACAACTACGACCCGGAATATCTGCTTATTTTATCCGGTGATCATATTTATAAGATGAACTACGACAAGATGCTGGATTTCCATAAGGAGAACAAGGCAGACGCCACCATCGCAGTCATCGGAGTGCCCATGAAGGAGGCCAGCCGTTTTGGTATCATGAATACCAACGACTCCGGTGAGATAGTGGAGTTTGAGGAAAAGCCCGAGCATCCCAAGAGCAATCTGGCTTCCATGGGAATTTACATCTTTACCTGGAAGCATCTTAGAAAAGCCCTTCTTTCGGATATGAAGAAAAAGAACTCGTCCCACGATTTCGGTAAGGATATCATACCCGAGTTTTTAAAGGACGGCAAGAAGCTCATGGCGTATCAGTTCAAGGGCTACTGGAAGGACGTGGGTACCATCGACTCCCTCTGGGAGGCCAACATGGATCTTTTGGATAAAAAGAACAAGCTGAATCTTTCCGACAATTCCTGGAAGATCTACACTGCAGATGTTTCTGATCTACCCCAATATATCGGACCGGATGCGGAGGTTGATACGGCCTACATCACTCAGGGCTGTGTTATCCGTGGTACCGTGAAGAACTCGGTGCTTTTTACAGATTCACGCATAGGTAAAAAGGCCAAGGTCATCGATTCCGTGCTA
>CAMOFS010000227.1 GCA_946613735.1 uncultured Lachnospiraceae bacterium
TCTCTGAGCCAGTTCCTTAAATCTGTTTGTCCTATCGTCCATCAAACCCTCTGATTAAGAACACCGCTTCTGTATGCTACCAGCAGTTTTTCCAGATCGGTGATATTATCCTTGAGTACCTGTCCTATATCCGTATCTCCTATGGAAAGCCTGCCGGAGTACTGCTCCACCATAACACTGTCGGAATGGATATCGGTTCCCGACATAACAGCATCCTCCATGGAAGTAAAAGGCATATGGGATACCAGCCTAAGTCCCCAAGAATTAAATATCAGAGTATATCCTGCAATCCCGGTCTCGCCCTGATATGCTTTTGAAAATCCGCCGTCAATTACCAGGACTCTGCCGCCACATCTGGTGGGAACCTCTCCCCGCTTCACCGGTACATGACCGTTAACGATGTGGGTATGCTCACCCTCCAGTCCGAATTCGGACAATATTCTTTCAACAACTTTTACATCATCCAGATACTTGTAATACGGAGTTTTTTCTTCCTTGTGAGTTGCGGGATCACTGATCATATACCTTTCAAAGGTTGCCATCTTTTTCTTGCCGAAAAGAGGTGAATTCTCATTGCACCAGATCCACCAAAGGATGTCCCTGCCCTTTTCACGAAGTTCCTCATCAACAAGAAAGTACGCTATCCTCACCATGGAATCAAGTTCGTCATATAAGTCCCTTCCACGAAGTTTTTTCCCGTATACCTCAACCTCCTTAAAGGAGCCGTCCTCCTCAAGAGGAACGCATCCGTGGAAAAGAAGGTTCCCGTTGTAAACCGTATAGAGTGAGCCCTTACGGAGCAAGAATTCCATATGCTTCTGCAGCCTTTTGCAGTTCAAAAATGCACTCTGTAGCCGCTCTACCACATACTTTTCCGCATTGGAAAGTTTGTTGGGATCAGCGGGATCTACGGTGGGAAGGGCTGTATCCGAAAGCGGATATTCCGATCCGTCCAAAGTGATAACCCCTCTTTTGTAATCTATCTTCCCAAGATAATCCTTGTCCATCCCATACTCGGATCTTGTGGCGGCAAGATTGGCCTCCACCTTGAACTGGATAATAGATATGGCCTTGTGGATACGGATATTGAGTTCGTTTTCATCTCCGTCAATAGCCTCCCCCTTGACACCAAAAGGTCCACAGGGATCACTGCCGTATGTCTTGCTGGCAAATCTTGCAAGAGGCAGGATATTGATACCGTAGCCCTCCTCCAAAAGATCCAGATTACCGTATCTCGCGCAGATACGAACAACATTACAGATGCAGGCGATCTGACCGCAGGCAGCTCCCAGCCACAGGATATCGTGATTACCCCACTGGATATCCAGGCTGTGATAATCCATAAGTACATCCATGATATCATCGGGGCCATAGCCTCTGTCATATATGTCGCCCAGAATATGAAGATGATCAACTACAAGTCGTCTTATAAGCTCGGCAAGAGCCTTGATACAGGAGTCCGCCCTGCCTGTTGATATGATGGTCCTGATGATCGCATCATAATAAGCCTCTTTGTCCGCAATATCTGCCTTCTCGGTAATAAGCTCCTCGATAACATAAGCAAAATCCGCGGGCATGGCTTTTCTCACCTTGGATCTGGTGTATTTGCTTGCAGCATATCTGCAAACCTCGATCAACCGGTACAACATGATCTGATACCAGTTTTCCATGTCAAAATCCCGACTCTCTTTTTTTACAAGAGCGATCTTTTCTGTGGGATAATATATCAAAGTAGCAATCTCATCGATCTCTCCGGAAGATAAAGTCCGGCCAAAGACTTCTCTTATCTTTTTCTTCACCGCTCCCGAGCCGTTACGCAGCACATGTGAAAAAGCCTCGTACTCCCCATGGATATCGGTAATAAAATGTTCTGTCCCCTTGGGAAGATTGAGGATCGAGGTCAGGTTGATGATCTCTGTGGACGCTGCCGCGATAGTAGGATAAAGCTGTGAAAGTCTTTCCAAATATCTGTCTTCTATCTTGCTCATTTTCTGCCTTCCTGTACTGAATATTAAGTCCGTTGCATACAAAAAGGGTGGAGTCCCACCCTAAACTATAAGTATAGTCTGACAATTAAGATCATTATGAAGATCATAAATAGCTCCGCTCTCACAGGCCACTACCTTGGGTCTGAGAGGATACTCCGGAGTATTTTCCACTACTTTTGCAAATTCTCCGTTGGACAATTTTACAATGCTGTCAACGGGATAAAGAATGACTGACTTTAGGAAACTGCTCATAGCCCGGATGTCCAGGTCTGCAGTCATGGTCATGATGATCTCAATTGCATCTCTTTTGGAAAATGCCTTTTTATAAGGTCTTGTGGTAACCAGCGCATCAAAAACATCTGCCACGGAAATTATCTTGGCAAAGGTGTGTATCTTATCTGACTTAATGGCCATGGGATATCCTGCACCGTTCATCTTTTCATGATGCTGGAGAACACCGCTCTTGATGGCATTTGAAAAGCCCTCATTTTCCTCCAGGATCTTGTATCCGTAAAGAGAGTGGTACTTCATCTGATGAAATTCCTCGTCGGTAAGCTTGTCCGGCTTGTTAAGGATCTCCTTGGGTATCTTGGACTTGCCTACATCATGGAGTAACCCGGACACACCTATCTCTCTCACCTCATCTCGTGAAAGGCCGTACTTCTTGCCGATGATCATGGCAAGAGAAGCCACGTCCACACTGTGCTTAAAGGTATACTCGTCCGAGACCTTAAGGGCACTGATATCAATGGCAACCGCGTCATATTTGTTGATGGCGCGGGTAAGCTCCTCCGATACATTGGCAGTAGTCTCAAGAAACGACTTTGAAGAAGTATTGTCGAAAAGGTATTGAACGCCCTCTCCGATCCTTTTTTTCACATCCTCGCGAAGAGACATCTTAGCCGGATCCTCAACTCTGGTCCGCTCCACTGTTCGCTTTGCCTTTTCTGAAAGCTTGACCTCCGGCTCATCATCCTCACCGTCCTGGATAATGATGGAATTAAGACCACACTTCTCAAGATACTCGATATAATGCCCCTCAAGCATTGTACCGCGCTGAAGCATGATGCGACCGGTAGCATCCAAAATAGGCTGCCCCAGTTTCATCCCCTCTTCAAGTTTTCTAACGCTGACGCGCTTATGCTTTGCGGCCACGATATCCCCCTGTTACCTAATACGTTCTATTTTGAAAGATCTGTTTTTCTTATGGCGTCTCTTACTTCAAGGACCCGTGAAGGACTAACCGATAATTCGTCC
>CAMOFS010000228.1 GCA_946613735.1 uncultured Lachnospiraceae bacterium
ACGTGGGAAATATGCTTAGGGGGGATTTTGGAGTCAGCTATAAGATCTCCAAAAACACACCCATTGCACAGCTCATTGCCAGCCGACTTCCGATATCCATAAGGATCGGTCTTTTTGCTGTTACCATTGGTGCTATTGTGGGCCTGGCGCTGGGACTTGTGGCAGCCCTTTTCCATGACACCTTTATAGACACCATAGCCACCATAATATCGGTCATTGGTGTGTCGGTGCCGTCCTACGTTTTTGCTTTGGCGCTGTCATTTGAATTCGGCTTCAAGCTTTCCTGGTTTCCAATGCTTTTTAATTCCCAGCACGAGCTGGCTTCCAGTGTTTTGCCCAGTGTGTCGCTTTCCATGTTTACCATGGCATCCATCGCACGTTTTACACGAAGTGAGATGATGGAGGTTTTGGGATCGGAATACATGCTTTTGGCAGAGAGCAAGGGTATTTCCGGCGGAGCTCTTATCTTCAGGCATGCCTTAAGGAATGCGCTCATTCCCATTATCACGGTTTTGGCACCCCTTATCGTAGATCTGATGACAGGATCTTTGGTGGTGGAAAAGATATTTGCCATACCGGGAGTTGGCTCCCTTTTGGTAAATGCCATCCAGAGTAATGATTACAATGTGGTCATCTCGTTGAGCTTTATTTATTCGGCTATGTATATAGCCATCATGCTGGTGGTGGATATACTTTACGGTATCATCGATCCCAGGATAAGACTTGCAAAGGAGGGCGACTGATATGTCAGATTATGTGGAAATAAACAGGGCGCCTGATGATAGCTTCACTGCAGAGGATTTTAAGTTTCAACACAATAGTGCAGATATGATGGTTGACACCAACTATTCTTCACAGAGCTTCTGGAAGGAAGTGGGCGCCCAGTTCATAAGGAAGAAAAGCGCTGTTTTCGGTCTTATAGCCATCATTATCATAACAGTATTTGCCATAATAGGTCCCGGAATGAATGACTACTCATATTCCGACCAGGATCTTTTGAAAAAGAACTTTGCTCCCAGGATACCGGGTATAGAGGCCATGGGGATCTTTGACGGAACGGAAAGGATAAGCACCACCACCGGTACCAAGGAGATCAATTATTATGAAGAGCAGAAGGCCTCTGATGTGTACTTCTGGTTCGGAAGTGATAACTTTGGCCGCGATATCTGGACACGTACCTGGTCAGGTGCCAGGGTATCCCTCATCATTGCCGTGGCAGCAGCCATTATCGATATGCTCATCGGAATGAGCTACGGACTGATCTCCGGATATTTCGGAGGAAAGGTGGACATGGTGATGCAGAGGATACTGGAGGTATCAAACGGTATCCCAAGGCTTGTAATAGTAACCCTTTTGCTTTTGGTACTTAACCCCGGCATCATCACCATAGTGTTTGCCCTGATGCTGACGGAATGGATAGGAATGAGCCGCATAGCCAGGGCGGAGATGCTTAAGCTCAAGGAACAGGAATTTGTCCTGGCTTCACGTACCCTTGGAGCAAGACCCATGTTCATCATCTTCAAAGAGGTTTTGCCCAACATCATAGGGCCCATCATAACCCAGGTTATGTTTTCCATACCTACGGCTATTTTTACGGAGGCATTTTTGTCCTTCGTTGGTCTGGGAATACCGGTACCTCAGTGCAGCCTGGGTTCATTGATCTCAGAGGGCTTTAACAGCTTTACCACCCATCCTTACCAGATAGTGCCTCCCATAATCGTTATGGCGCTTTTGATGCTGTCATTCAACCTGGTGGCAGACGGGATGAGAGAGGCTTTGGATCCCAAATTTAAAGAAATGTAAGGAGTCATATAATGGCTGAAAAGATATTGGAAATAAATGATCTTGATATCACCTTCAAGACAACTGCCGGAAAGGTTCACGCCATCCGCGGCATCAATGTGGATCTGGAAAAGGGTGAGACTGTGGCGATAGTGGGAGAATCCGGGTCGGGAAAATCGGTCACAATGAAGGCTGCCATGGGTATCCTTGCCAGCAATGCCATCGTGAATTCCGGCTCCATAGTATTCCGCTACCATCATCAGGACGGCAGTGCCGCAGAGGTGGATATATTAAAAAAGGATAAAAAGTGGATCCGTAACCACATCAATGGCAAGAGGATCTCCATGGTATTCCAGGATCCCATGACCAGTCTTGATCCTACCATGAACATCGGAAAGCAGATCATGGAGGGTATGATCTGGCACTACAATACGCCAAAGGATGAGGCATACAAAAAAGCAGTCAACCTCTTAAAGGAGGTAGGCATAGAGGATGCGGAAAAGAGGATGAAGCAGTATCCGCACCAGCTGTCCGGAGGAATGAGACAGCGCGTGGTCATAGCAATTGCCCTTGCCTGTGATCCGGATCTTTTGATCTGCGATGAGCCTACCACGGCTCTTGATGTGACCATACAGGCAAAGATCTTAGAGCTGATCAAGAGGATACAAAAGGAGAGGGGGATTTCAGTTATATACATTACCCACGATCTCGGAGTAGTGGCAAAGGTGGCAGATTATGTAAACGTTATGTACGCCGGAAAAATAGTTGAGGTGGGAAATATCAACGAGATCTATTACGATCCCAAGCATCCCTACACCTGGGGCCTGCTCTCGGCTATGCCGGATCTCGAGACGGATGATGACAGGCTCTACACCATTCCCGGATCACCGCCCAACCTTTTGCATGAAAAGGCAGGAGACGCTTTTGCCCCCAGAAACAGGTATGCTCTTGAGATAGATGACAAGGCAGAGCCGCCTATGTTCAAAGTGAGTGAGACCCATTTTGCGGCCACATGGCTTTTGGATCCCAGAGCTCCAAAGTACGAGATGCCCAAGGAGCTTAAGGAGAGGATCGAGCGAATGAAAAAGGAGGCAAACATCCATGGCAGTGAATTATAATGCAGATCCCATCCTAAAGGTTAAGGATCTAAAACAGCATTTTAAGATAAATGATTCCTATACAGTAAAGGCCGTGGACGGAGTCAGCTTTGAGATCTATCCCGGAGAGACCTATGGTCTGGTGGGAGAGTCAGGCTCAGGTAAGTCCACCATCGGAAGATCGGTCATCAGGCTTTACGATCCCACCGGAGGTCAGATAGAATTTGACGGTCTTGATATATCCGGCAAGATGAAGAGATCTACGGAAAACGAGCTCCGCACCAAGATGCAGATGATATTCCAGGATCCCATGGCGTCGCTCAATCCCAGAAAGACGGTGGGTGAGATCATCGGAG
>CAMOFS010000229.1 GCA_946613735.1 uncultured Lachnospiraceae bacterium
TGGTGTTGGGCAGGGTCTTGTACTTTGTGCCGTAGATAGTATTGTTCTCGCAGATGTATACGTAGTCCATGTCATCGGTGATGGGCAGGTCGCTCACATCAGGGATATAGGAAAAGGTCTTGTCGGCGGAGCTTGCCAGTTCTACAGCCTCTCCATACATCTGTGCTTCCTGGTAAGCCTTTTTGGCCCACTGTCCGGTGATGATGTATCCGGCCTTTTTGTTCTTCATAAGGTTCATGGGAACAGCTGCGAACTGCTGTGATGCGCCGCCCTGAAGGAAAAGAACCTTGTAGTTGTCAGGGATCCCCATGAGGTCGCGAAGATCCTGCTCTGCTGTTTTGATGATGTCATCATAGACCTTGGATCTGTGGGACATCTCCATAACGCTCATACCGCTCCCACGATAGTCCAGCATCTCATCTGCTGCCTGCTTCAAGACTTCCTCGGGAAGCACTGCCGGTCCGGCCGAAAAATTGTACACTCTGCTCATGATCGTATCCTTCCTTATAATATATTCCCCAGTTTGACTCGGCCTCATCGGCCGAAAGTCCCCTCAAAACATTAAAACAGGGTATGCATACGCATACCCCAGTATCATACAATATTTTTTTGAAATTTTCAACTTTTAAAGCCGTTCTACTATCAGGTCGCCCATCTCAGCAGTACCCACCTGCTTAAGGCCTGTGGTATTGCCGTCCTGGGGCATGATATCTATGGTACGGAAGCCGTCAGAAAGCACCTTTTTGACCGCATTTTCTATAGCATCCGCCTCTGCATCCAGATCAAAGCTGTATCTGAGCATCATGGCCGCCGACAAAATGGTGGCGATGGGATTGGCTATACCCTTACCTGCGATGTCAGGTGCCGAACCGCCGCTGGGCTCGTAGAGTCCGAACTTGGTCTCGTTTAAGCTGGCCGATGAAAGCATGCCGATGGAACCTGTTACCATGGAAGCCTCATCCGAAAGGATATCTCCAAACATATTCTCAGTCAGTATCACGTCAAACTGTCCCGGATCCTTGACCAGCTGCATGGCTGCATTATCCACCAGCATATGCTCGTACTTAACCTCGGGATAATCCTTTGCCACTTCCTCTACCACTGCTCTCCAGAGCCTTGAAGAGTCAAGCACGTTGGCCTTGTCCACGGAGGTCACCTTTTTACGACGCTTCATGGCGATATCAAAAGCACGGATAGCTATGCGGCGGATCTCGCTCTCGGAGTAAGTCAGAGTGTCGCATGCCACCTTCTGTCCGTCCACCTCCTCGGTGGAGCGCTTACCAAAATACAATCCACCGGTAAGCTCACGCATGATCATCATGTCAAAGCCATCTCCGATGATCTCATCCCTGAGAGGACAGGCTGCTTTTAATTCTTCATACAGATATGCGGGTCTTAGGTTTGCAAAAAGGTTCAGTGCCTTTCTGATCCCCAAAAGTCCTGCCTCGGGACGTTTTTCCGGAGGCAACTTGTACCAGGGGGAGGTGGCGGTGTTGCCGCCGATGGAACCCATAAGCACGGCATCACAGCTTTTTGCCTGAGCTATGGCACCCTCTGTCAGTGGCTCGCCGCAGGCATCTATGGAGCAGCCGCCCATAAGGATCTCCTCGTAGTTGAAATTGTGGCCGTTCTTTTTTGCCACCGCATCCAAAACCTTTACTGCTTCCGTAACTATCTCGGGGCCTATTCCGTCGCCCCTGATCACTCCGATCTTACAATCCATTCTTTCCTCCTTTTTTGAGATCCTTCGCTTCGCTCAGGATGACAGCGGGAGGAGATCCACTTCGCTTTCGATGGAAGGGATCCCGTTGTCATTCCGAGGGCGTAAGCCCGAAGAATCTTTACTCAGCAAGCAGCATCATTATTTCATTGCTGCGCTTTACAAACTCTGACATTTCCGCAGGCTTGAGGGGTCTGTTGGAAAGAGCCGCCAGGTCATAGAGCTGCTTTGCAAAAATAGGCGCCTTATCAGACTCCTTGTTGTCAACAAGGTACTTCACCAGCTTGTGGTTTGCATTTAATACCAGAGTCTCATTGCCGCGGAACATATCCATATCAAGACCTGCAGAGCCGTTCATGGAATACATCTTCATCATATCCTGCATACGGCGTCCCTGCTCGTCCACCATGATCATAGAGGCGATGTTCTCGTCCTTTAAGTTCTCCACCTTTACAGTAACCTTGTCGTTGTTCAGTGCATCTTTGAAAATAGCGCTAAGTGTATCAGTAGTCTCGGCAGCGATCTCACCATCCGAATCCACCATGTCATCCACCAGATCTGCATCGATACGCAGGAATCTGTACTCCTCATTGCGCTGCTCTAACTGAGTGATAAAGCTTGAGTCAATGGGATGATCCAAAATAACCGCATTTTTGCCCTGATCCTTGAACATGGTAATGTACTGACCCTGCTGGTTTTTGTCTGTCACGTAGTAGATAGGCTTTTTCTTAGCATCGGGATCCTGATCCTCATCTTCACTACCCTTGGACTCCTCCTCGGGTGCGACCTCCTCAGCCTCTACGGTGTTGCCCTCCTCATCAGTGGCCTCTTCCTTTTTCTTGTCAGATACCAAAAGCTCCGGCAGAGTGGTGTAAGTGTCATTGATGTCCTTGAAGAGGATGTAGTCGTTCATCCTGTCGCAGAACTTGTCATCCTTTAAGCAGCCAAACTTGATAAAGGGTGAGATATCATCCCAGTACTTCTCGTAGTTTTCCTTGTCGGTCTTGCACATACCGGACAGCTTGTCTGCCACCTTTTTGGTGATGTACTCAGATATCTTGGTAACAAAACCGTCGTTCTGCAGAGCGGAACGTGATACGTTAAGAGGCAGATCCGGACAGTCGATGACGCCCTTTAAAAGCATCAAAAACTCAGGGATAACCTCCTTGATATTGTCGGCGATGAATACCTGGTTGTTGTAAAGCTTGATGGTACCCTCGATGGACTCGTACTCCATATTGATCTTAGGGAAGTACAGGATGCCCTTTAAGTTGAAGGGGTAGTCCATGTTCAAATGGATCCAGAACAGAGGCTCCTTGTAGTCCAAAAATACCTTGCGGTAAAATTCGATGTACTCTTCCTTGGTGCACTCACTGGGATTTTTAGTCCAAAGAGGAGTGGTGTCGTTAAGGGGAACGGGGCGCTTTACTATCTTAAGCTTATCCTTTGCAGGGCTTACCTCAACCTGCTCCTTTGTGCCGTCCTCTT
>CAMOFS010000230.1 GCA_946613735.1 uncultured Lachnospiraceae bacterium
GTACCTGGCAGACAACGAGTTTATCTGCATCAGGATGCTTATCTATCTTTACGATCTTTGCTACGATGATCTTGTCAAGGTCTGCATCAAAGCAGGTAGCTCCCTCGACCTTGGTTCCGGAAAGAGTCATTGCATCGCAATACTCCTGTACAGTGCAATCAAGCTCCGGAACATAAGCTTTTATCCATGATAATGGTGTATTCATGTTTATTATCCTCCTTTGCCTGATTAAAACTGCTTTAAGAAACGAACATCGTTCTCATAAAGAAGTCTCATGTCATCTATCTCATACTTAAGAAGTGTGATTCTCTCAAGACCTACGCCAAAAGCGAAGCCAACGTACTCATCAGGATCGATGCCGCGCATCTCAAGTACGTGCGGGTGAACCATACCGCAGCCAAGGATCTCGATCCAGCCCTCGCCCTTGCAGAAACGGCAGCCCTTGCCATGGCACTTGAAGCAGCTGACATCCATCTCAGCCGAAGGCTCCGTGAAGGGGAAGTGATGCGGTCTAAACTTGACCTTGACATCATCACCGAACATCTCCTTGGCAAACTCAGCAAGTGTTCCCTTTAAGTCAGCAAAGGTGATATCCTTATCGATGGCCATGCCCTCCACCTGATGGAAGGAAGGGGAATGGGTGGCATCCACTTCATCTGATCTGAAAACCCTGCCGGGAGCGATCATGCGGATAGGCATGCGTCCCTCCTCCATCCTGTGAACCTGGCAGGATGAGGTCTGGGTACGGAGCAAAATGTCCTTATTGATATAAAAAGTATCCTGCTCATCCTTAGCCGGATGATTGGCAGGGATATTCAAGGCTTCGAAATTATAGTAGTCAAATTCCACCTCGGGTCCTTCCACTACCTCGTAGCCCATGCCGATAAAGATCTTCTCGATCTCCTCAAGGGCAATGGTATTGGGGTGACGGTGGCCCGCCGGTATCTTTTTGGCGGGAAGAGTCACATCAATGGTCTCAGTGGCCAGCTTGAGCTCCATCTCCTTTTCGTCAAGAATTCGCTTGGCCTCCGCGAGCTTTTGCTCAATGGCCTCACGGGTCTCATTTACCATCTGGCCGATCTTGGGACGATCCTCCGGAGCCACGTCCTTCATACTTTTTAGGATGGTGGTAAGCTCACCCTTTTTTCCAAGGATGGAAACCCTGACATCATTCAGGGAACCGGCCTCCTTTGCTTTACTGATCTGGGCAAAAGCCTGATCCTGTATCGCCTTTAACCTGTCTTTCATATTCACACTCCTTTATAATAAGACTCTTCGCTTCGCTCAGAGTGACAATTTTCTTCGTAATTCTGAGGGCCGCAGGCCTCCTTGTCATTCTGAGGGCCGCAGGCCCGAAGAATATTAATACCCAAAGTACTTATCTATACCGTTCGCAATGCCCTTTACCATGGCTGCCTGTCCATCAGCGGAAGACATATAGGAATCATCTGAGGCATTGGTCATAAAGCCCATCTCCAAAAGTGTCACCGGAATGGTGCTCCAGTTGGTACCCGTAAGGTCATCCCGCAGTGACGTGCCCCGATTAGAAATGCCGGTGGCCTCGCAATAGGAATCTATCACGCATTTTGAAAGCTGTCCCGACGCATCCGAAAGAGATGCCACATAAGGGTTGTTAGCCGATGGATAAAGTACGCTTGCACCCCTGGCGCTTGATGCTGCGCCGTCTGCGTGCAGCCTGATAGCCACATCACATTTCTTGTTGAGCTTTTGTGCACGCTCTATATTTGTGATGTCCACCTCATTTTTATCACGGGTCATGACCACCTTATATCCACGGTTTAAAAGCTCTTTTTTTAATGCCAGTCCTATCTCTAAGGTGAGCTGGTATTCCGGCTTTTTCGTAGCTACTCCGGAGGTGCCGCCTGCCACCTTTGTCTTTTTGGTGGAGCTGCCCGGTCCTATGGGCTCGGTCCCATTATTGCCGCGGATCTGGTGACCGGGGTCTATGCCGATGATCTTTTTAGGTAGCAGCTTTACCTCACAGCTTATGCTCTCATCACCTGAGGTAGCTGTGACTGTCACCTTGCCGTAGCGTTTTGCCTTGAGCTTGCCATTCTTTGAAATAGCCGCCTTGGACTTATTGGATACAGACCAGGTCACATCATCCCTGTTGGCCGCAAATCTAAAGTTCTTGCCGCATCTTATCTTCTTTTTTGTGGCGGTAAACTGAAGCTCTTCTTCCTCAGGCTCCTCTTCCTCCGGCTGCTCATATTCTGCCGTCGTCCCATCCGGCTTATCCATCGTCACGGTATCTGCCTTATCCGAAGCAACGATATCCGTCCTATCCAAAGCCGCGGTATCCGCCTTTTTAATGGCTGCCCTGCTGTAGGAAGTGCATCCAAAAAGCACCGCCCCCATCATCAGCATAAGAGCCACTATGTAAAACTTTTTATTCTTCATGCTTTTTCCTCACTAACGAGACAGTATGATAGCACATTTCCCCATATTTTTCAACGAAAAAAGCGGCTCCGCACCCCGGAGCCGCCGCCATCCCCACCCCACTACCGGGATTTGAACTCCGCAGCCTGGGACTTGAGCTCCCGTGCGCTTTCCATGGTAGTCTCAGTGATCTCAGCACCGCCGATGAGCCTCGAGAGCTCCGAAGTGATCTCATCCCCATAGAGGGCATGGATAGAAGAGATGGTGCCGCCGTCCACGGCCTCCTTTTCAATAAGATAGTGGTGATCCGCCATAGCCGCGATCTGAGGCAGATGCGTAATGCAGATGACCTGCCTCTCCCTGGCCACCAGATATATCTTCTCGGAGACCGCCTGAGCCGTGCGGCCGGAGATCCCCGCATCGATCTCATCAAAGATCAGGGTGTCTATGGTATCCTTTTTCGCAAGTATGGTCTTTATCGCCAGCATAACACGCGAAAGCTCACCGCCGGAGGCAATAGCCGAAAGCGGCCTGATAGGCTCACCGGGATTGGCGGACATCATAAACTCCGCCTCATCAAAACCATTGGCAGAATACGTCTCCTTTTTGGAAAACTCCATAACAAACTTAGCATCCAAAAACTGTAGCTGCCCCAACACCTCACTCACTGCCGAGCAAAGCTCCACAGCCGCCTTTTTCCTCATATCCGAAAGCTTATCCGAAAGCCCGGAAAGCTTATCCTCTGCCAAAGCAAGCTTATCCCGCAGCTTATCAAGATACTCATCATAGTCCTGCAG
>CAMOFS010000231.1 GCA_946613735.1 uncultured Lachnospiraceae bacterium
ACCGATGCGATGAGCACTCCGTCACATTTTCTGTATCTGGCATGCTCTAAAAAGGAAGTATCCTTGCCGCCAATCTTTTGAGTAATGAAAGTTATGTCATAGCCAAGGTTTTCGGCTTCTGTTTTCGCTGCGTCCAGGATGCCGCCGAAGAATTCGTGTGTAAGTCCGCTCCTGGTCTCGTCTGCGAAAAGCACTCCTATATTGTATGACATATTGGTCTTAAGCTGCCTGGCGGCGGCGTTCGGCATGTATTTCATTTTTTCGGCAGCCTTTAAGATCTTGGTCTTGGTATTTTCGCCGATATCACCGTAGCCGTTAAGAGCCTTGCTGACCGTAGCTGGCGAAACTTTACAGGCTGCCGCGATATCTTTGATAGTTACCACCTTGCTCTCCTTCCCACAAATACGTGGTTTTCTGCCCCGAAAAATTTCGAAAAACAATCCGAATACGATTTCGTAAGTCCATAATAACCCCCTTTAGCAAAAAGGTCAACTGTTTATTTTTTATAATGAATTGAGCATTTCTTTGTGCACATTTTACATAAATGTATTTTATATGCATTTTTCAATTTACAATTTGACTAATGCTTGTTATTATGAAAAAAACTGTTAACGAAATCGTATTCGTAGATATGTTTTCGGTATATTTTCGTATATAAGGAGGAAGATGCCAGATGAAATACGGACATTTTGATGACGAAGCACGGGAATATGTTATAGAGACACCCCGTACTCCACTGCCCTGGATCAACTATCTCGGATGTAATGACTTTTTCGGTCTTTTTTCAAATACAGCCGGAGGTTATGACTTTTATAAGGATGCAAAGCTTTTACGCCTGACACGCTATCGTTATAATAATGTTCCCTACGATACGGGTGGACGTTACTACTATATTAAGGATGGGGATACCGTCTGGAATCCCGGATGGCAGCCTGTACAGACAGAGCTTGATTCCTATGAGTGCCGTCATGGCATGGGTTATTCCGTTATTACCGGTAAAAAGAACGGCCTGTCCGCTTCTCTTTTGGCATTTGTTCCCTTAAACGACACCTGTGAGATCAACCAGATTACGCTTAAGAATGAAGGCTCTGATACGAAAAATATCGATCTCTTTTCATTTATAGAGTTTTGTCTCTGGAATGCTGAGGACGACTGCACCAATTTCCAGAGGAACTTCTCCACAGGTGAGGTTGAGGTGATAGGAAGCCGTATCTACCACAAGACAGAGTATCGCGAGCGTCGTAATCACTATGCAGTATATGCATGCAACCGGGACATAGACGGCTTTGATACAGATCGTGCTACCTTTACCGGATTTTACAACGGTCTTCATAATCCCCAGGTGGTATTTTCCGGCGAGAGCAAAAACTCCGAAGCTCACGGCTGGTCTCCCATAGGAAGCCATCACCTCAAGATTTCCCTTGCTCCCGGTGAGGAAACCAAGGTGGTATTTGTACTTGCTTATTGCGAGAATCCCAAGGACAAGAAGTTCTCTGCTCCAAACGTTATCAATAAGGAGCCTGCAGATGCGATCCTTGGCAAATACATGACTGACGATCAGGTTATGGCAGCCTTTGATGAACTCAAGGAATACTGGAACTCACTTCTGTCAGTTTACAATCTGGAGTCCAGCAGCGACAAGCTTAACAGATGTGTAAATATCTGGAACCAGTACCAGTGCATGGTTACCTTTAATATGAGCCGTTCCGCCAGCTACTTCGAGTCCGGCATGGGACGCGGCATGGGCTTCAGAGACTCATCCCAGGATCTATTGGGCTTTGTACATCTTATTCCCGAGCGTGCCCGTGAGCGTATCCTTGATATTGCAAACACTCAGTTTGAGGACGGTAGCGCTTATCACCAGTACCAGCCCCTTACCAAGACCGGTAACCTGGGCGTAGGAAGCGGCTTCAATGATGATCCCATGTGGCTTATTGCCGGTACTGCTGCTTATATCCGCGAGACCGGTGACTATACCATACTTGATGAGATGTGTGATTTTGACAATAAGCACGAGCTGGCTGCTCCTCTTATGGAGCACCTTCGCCGCAGCTTCAACTATATCGTTACCCACAAGGGTCCCCATGATCTGCCTCTTATCGGACGAGCAGACTGGAATGACTGTCTGAATCTAAACTGCTTCTCCGAGACTCCCGGAGAGAGCTTCCAGACCACCGGCCCCTCCGAGGGCCCCGTGGCTGAGTCAGTATTCATAGCAGGACTCTTTGTAAAATACGGTAAAGAGTACGCAGATATCTGTAAGCATATCGGTCTGGACGATGAAGCTGCCACCTGTCTTAATGAAGTTAAAAAGATGGAGAATGCAATTGAAAAAGATGGCTGGGACGGCGAATGGTTCGTACGTGCATATGATGCCAACAGCGAGCCCATCGGATCTCATCTTTGCGAGGAAGGTAAGATCTTTATCGAGCCCCAGGGAATGTGCATCATGGGTGGCGTAGGTGTAGAAAATGGTAAGGCTGCCACTGCATTGGAAAGCGTGGAAAAGCTTCTTGATTCAAAATATGGCATTATGCTTAACCAGCCCGCATACACTAAGTACTATCTCAACCTGGGTGAGATCTCCTCCTATCCTCCCGGATACAAGGAGAATGCCGGAATCTTTTGTCATAATAATCCCTGGATCGCCTGTGCTGAGACAGAGATCGGACACGGAGACCGTGCCTTTGAAGTATATAAAAAGACCAATCCCATCTATCTTGAAGATATAGGCGAGATCCATAGGACAGAGCCCTATGTATACTGTCAGATGGTTGCAGGCAAGGATGCTCCAACCTTTGGAGAAGGTAAGAACTCCTGGCTGACAGGTACCGCTGCATGGACCTTTACTACCATCAGCCAGTACATACTCGGAATAAAGCCGGATCTAGACGGACTTCGCATAGATCCCTGCATCCCCTCTTCTGTATCCGGATATCGGGTAACACGTAAGTTCAGGGGCAAGACCTACAATATCGAGGTCAAGAATCCCGATCATGTACAAAAGGGTGTAAAAGAAATGATAGTTGATGACCAGACCGTCTCCGGGAATCTTATCGACCCCGGAATGGGTTCAAATACAGTAGATGTTACGGTGATCATGGGTTAAAATCACCACCCCCTCCTTTAAAGAGCGTCCCCGTTAAGGGACGCTCTTTTTATGGGTAATATAGTATT
>CAMOFS010000232.1 GCA_946613735.1 uncultured Lachnospiraceae bacterium
CTCATCGGAAAGCTCATAAGTCAGCGCCGAGGTTGATCCGATCTTTGACAGGGATACCTCAAACTGCGCGGGTTCAAAGTCTCCACCCTTAAGCTGGTTGTGGATGGCCCACACCGTCCTTTTCAGCGTCCTTTCCATACCGGATAAAACATAGCGTCCGCGGGATGACTCCATCATCTCGGTGCCGGCCACAGCATCATAGGCCAGGGTAACCGCCTTTTTTAAAAGCTCCTCCTGTTTGACTTCCGTGACATCCTTCCAGGACAGCCCGTTTTCCTGTATGAGGCAGGCATAGTTTTTCAGTGCCTCATGGTAGAGAGTTCCCATGTCAGAAAATTCAAATTCATGCTCCCGCCTCTCTAAAAGCTTCAGACCGTAATTCAAAAAATACGCATAGGCGCAGGCCGCATATTTTTCTATCCTGCTGACTGACACGTGAAGCTCGTTACCGCTTAATGCTCGCATTACGGCGGCAGAAATCCTCTCATTCCTGTGACAGTAAAAGGCCGCCTCTAAGATCTTATCAAGCTTGTCGGCCCTGTTGGCTCGAAGCCTTGATAAAAGTGCCGTAAAGTAAGACGCCCTTTTTCCCTCCAGCTGTCCCATATCCAAAAGCTGCCGCAAAAGCATGATAAAGGTCTGCTCGGCCTCATCATCTGTGGAGGTCCAAAAGTCCGGATGGGTCTCCCTATCAAAGGCCTCCACTTCTACATCCTCATAGAGCCTTTTGATACGGTCTATGATATAGGACGGACGGATGGACTCTCCCGAAGTGCTGCGGCAGGCATAGGTAATATACAGCCCTTCACTGCCCTGGCTTAATAACTCGTAGAGATAAAACCTCTGCATAAAAGAACGCTGCCGCAAAGTGGGAGCCAGCTCCACCCCTGCCTCATCCAGTATCATCCTCTCATTCTGAGACAGGATATTGGGGGAAGTGGAATCCGAGGGGATCACCCCGTCATTTGCACCTATGACAAAAAGCTTTTTAATACCTGACAGCCTGGTGCGCTCCAGATCACCGAAAAGCACCCTGTCGGGATCCTGGGGGATGGTGCCCAGGGAGATGGCATCAAGTCCCGATGAAAAAAGATCAAAGAAGTCCTTTCCCGAGACCTCTATATCCGGCAAAAGGGCATCCATTTTTTCCAAAAGCTCCATCACGGATCCATAGACCATGCCATACTCCATGGCCTTTTTTTCATCATGATCCTCTTCGTAGGCCGCCCTTTTTTCATCCAGCTTTTCACGCATGCCGTAGCCCTCTAAAAAACTTTTTACGGCATCGGTCTTATCTGCCACTAGGGTGATCTTATCATAGGTGTCTAAAAGGCAGGTGAAGTGATCGCGGATATGAAGCCTAAGTTCATTTACCCTGCTAAGCTCTTCCTCGGAAAACTCCTTGGGCCTGATCGTAAAGGTCGTATCATACTTCCTTTTGCCGCGAATACCCGTGCGGTAGAGGTAAGCATCAAAAAGATCCGCATCCTCTGTATTAATATCCGCAAGGCCCGTACGTAAAAATGCGATAACATCATCATATTTGAAATCGAAGTTCAGCACGGACAGTGCCGACAGCAAAAACTCCAGACAGGGAGTAAATACCACCTCAGTCTTTTCATCTGAAAAAACCGGCACCTTATATCGCGAAAAGACCTCTTCGATATAAGGGCTGTAATTGTCCGGAGCTCCGGATACTATGGCAAAATCGCTGTATCTGTAAGGGTGGGAAGACTTCATGGAGGAAGCAACCATCCGTCTTATCATGGAGGCTGCAAACATAAGCTCCTCATAAGGGGTATCAAGGGAAAATATCCTTACCTCATCAGTGGACTCGCCGGAAAACTTCGTATTCCCCTTATTGTTTCTTATATCTGAAAATATGTTTCTTTCCAAAAAAGCCAGCCTGCCACCGGGTGCAAACCTGTTCTTTTCTTTGTTGTCTATAAGGATGGGATCCTCTATGTCAATTTGCATTTTCTTTGCGATATCAGAAAGGGATGTGATCATTTTTTTACTCATGTAAAAAAGCTCATGCTCCGCCCCGCCATAGATGCTCTCTCTCACATCCATGGTGACCGTAACATAAGTATCCTTGGAAAGGGAAATGATCTGCTCCAAAAGCAGGTTCTGGATGGGGGTAAAACCGGTGTAGCCATCGAGCACCACCACTGCATCACGGAGGATGGCGGAATAGGGAAGCATCTCTGCAAGCCTCTCATACCTCTGCTCCGCTGTCACATGGTCGGCACCGATGAATTCCAAAAAGGCGTCATGGATGATACTGATATCGTGGATCTTGTTTTTAAATGCTGGGGATGTGCCGTCAGTCTCGGCAAGCCTTTTGATCTCCTCACCGTCGATATTGTATTGTTCAAACTCGGATAAAAGAGATTTGACCTGATCTATATATCCGGGTGTCCTGATCTTTTTTTTGAGGACGATAAGGTCATCAGCCACCTCCTCTGCCACCCGGCGCAGTATGAGGTTTTTGCCCGTATCATCCAAAAGCGTAAGACCGCTCTCGTTCATCTCGTCAAAGACGCGGTATGCGAGGCGGTCAAAGCTTAGAATGTCGATGTTGACTACGGAATGTGCAGGATGAAGGGCCGTAAGAGACCGCTGTGTCTCTAAGGTGAACTGCTCCGGCACGATGATGAGGTATCTGCCCCTCATATCCTCCACAGATTCCCGTATTAACTTTTCATTGATGTAGGTGGACTTCCCACTCCCGGAACTCCCGATTATAAAATGTAGACTCATATTTAATAAAGATTCTTCGCTTCGCTCAGAATGACAATAAAAGCTCAGAATGACATTCAATTCCACCCCCAATTGATTGTGAGTGGGTCATGTGTCCACGTAGCAACTCGTTTGTCCGAGTTGCGGTGGACACATGATCACGAACAATCATATCAATGTCGACTGTTAAGACCTGGAGGCTTCCATCATCTTGTTCTTGAGCTCATTTTCGATATTGGCAAGCTCCGCCTCAGCGGCACGCCTCTTCTCCTTACCCTCGGTCTGTATGCGCAGCACCTCATCCATGGTGGTGATCAGCTGCTCATTGGTGTGCTTGAGGGTCTCAATATCCACTACTCCACGTTCGGACTCCTGCGCCGAAGCAATGGTGGCAACCTTTAGAGCATCCGCATTTTTCTTAAGGAGCTCAT
>CAMOFS010000233.1 GCA_946613735.1 uncultured Lachnospiraceae bacterium
AGAGGAGAACTCCATGGAAAACACCCTAAAAAAAGAAAGATCAAGAAAAAAGCGAGAGATAACCCGGCTTAAGACCTTAGGCGCAATCTCGGGCGTGGGCGCGTATCTTGGTATGCACATAAATACCGTGGCGAATCTAAACCCCCGGTACGATATCCTTACATCCTTTGAGCAGGGGATTACCCATGCACTCACATCGCCTTTAGAGTATTCACTGACGAAGGAAGGAATGGGCTGTACTGCCGCGGCCATAGGAGCCATGTGGCTTTATTCCTGGTCAAAAAAGGAAGACCGGGAGCTGAGGCGTCATAACGCTCCACAGGATCTTGCATCCTCACACTGGATGGGAGCGGAGGAGCTAAGGCAGTTTAAAAACTTCTATTCCGCTCCGGCAGGTAAACCTGACATAGATGGCTTTAATAACCTGATACTTTCAAAAGATATAAGGCTGGAGCTTGATAACAGGAGGATAAACCGTAACTTTAACATCCTTGCCGTCGGTGGTTCTGGTGCGGGTAAATCATATTTCTTTGCCGGGCCGAACCTCATGCAGATGAACACGAACTATGTGGTGACCGACCCTTCCGGGGAGCTTTTGGAAAAATACGGAAAGCTAATGGAAAACCATGGGTATAAGGTATCGGTGTTTAACATCTCCGACTGCTATAAGTCGAACAAATACAACCCTTTCCGGTATATCCACTCGGAAAAGGATGTGTTCATCCTGGTAAATACCCTAATAAAAAACACCACGCCGCCGGATGCGCATAAGGGTGACCCCATATGGGAAAACGGTGAGAAGCTTTTATTAAACGCCATATTCCTATATCTGTGGCATGTGGTACCGCCCGAGGAACAGACCTTTGAAAATGTGATGGAAATGATAGACATGGCAAACATTAATGAAAACGACCCGGAGGCCATCCCGCAGCTACAGAAGCTTTTTGCAAAGCTTGCCAAGGAGGATCCGGAGAACCTTGCCGTGCAGCAGTACAAGAAGTTTAACTCCGGTGCCACGAGGACACTTAAGAGCTTTTTGATCTCGCTTAATACCAGGCTCCAGGCCTTTGACCTTCCTGATATGAAGTACCTTACGAGCGGGGATGAACTGGATCTTGACCATTTCGCTGACAAAAAGCAGGTGCTCTTTGTCATAATCCCCACGGCAGATACCACCTTTAACTTCATCGTATCAATGCTTTATTCCCAGCTTTTTTCATGTCTCTATGAGTATGTGGAAAAGCGCTCAAAGTATGGGTGGATAGCAAAGATAGGCGACCAGAACATAATAAAGGTAGAGCAGGCCCACTCCAGGAAAGACAGCACAAAGGCAAAAGAAAGGATAGAAGAGTTTGCAAAAAGATGCCGCCAGTGCAGGCCTCCTGTAAAAAATGAGGAATCTGATCGCTGGGAGGTATATACCACTGACGGCGAGCTTGTTGGGTGGCGTGGCACAAAAGAGGCCGCAGAAAGGTTTAAGGAAGCGCTTAAAACCCTAAAGATAGAAAAGTGCAAAAAGCGCTGTCCCATCCATGTGCGGATGATTCTTGATGAATTTGCCAACCTCACTCAGATACCGGAGTTCAACCAGAAACTTTCCACCATCCGAAAGTACGAGATGAGCTGTGCGATCATATTGCAGGCCATATCCCAGTTAAAGGAACTTTATGAAAAAGAGTGGAATACCATCGCAGGTAACTGTGATACGAAGCTTCTTTTGGGTTCCGATGATGTGGAGACTCTTGAGTGGTACCAGAAGATGCTCGGAAAGAAGCTTGTAAGGATCGCTGACGAGTCATATTCCAATCAAAAGGGTGGCTCGACAAACTATAAGTACCAGTCCGTTGACCTTGCCACGATAGCAGAGCTTAGGACCATCGCCTCTGATGAATGTATCGTTTTGGTGCGTGGCGAGCAGCCTTACTGGGGCAAAAAGTATGCTACCGAAGATCACAGGCATTACAGGGAGGCGTGTGATAGTGAGGGAATGTTTGAGATCCCTGTATCGGAGGAGACTCTTTTGTACAAGGAAAGCCATTCCGGTCCGCTTCGGGAAAGACGGAAGAAAAAAACGCTTGTCGTCCCTGCCGAGAAAAAAGCAGCTCCTAAAAAAGATAAGGATACGCCCAAGCCTGAAACGACCAGAGACGCTGCACCCCCACAAAATGCTCCGGCCCAACCCCCGGCTGATAAAAAGCAGCCTTCTGATGAAGAAAAGAAGAAAGAGGCACAAAAGGAGTACATTGCAAATGCATACCGCTCACTAGAAGCTTCAAGGCAGCAAAACGCCATATCTGAGTGTCCGGACAGCTTAATAGACATCCCGGAGCTTGATGCGACCCACCTCGACTATAAAAAAGTAGGGTGATGATAACAAAAATGGCCTTATTTTGATTTTCATCTCCCATCCCCTTATATGGGACGGGAGATACCCGCCCCCTCCAATGCGGAGAAATTAAAATGGAGGTAAAAGACATGACCAACAAAACAATGGAAAACTTGCAGAAAAAAGCCGCAAGTGGCTACAAGAAGGTTGTAAACACCTTGGATGACAAGGCAACACCCATCCTTCTTGCAGGACTTTTAGTGGCGCCCCAGATGACCGCCTTTGCGGCCAACGAAGGAAACAAGGCCATCACACTTGTCATAAACCTTGTAGCCATAGGGCTTATGATAAGAGGCGTCTTAGGTCTTGCCCATGGTCTTTCAGCCTATGGTGAGGCAAAGGAGGACGGCGAGGGCCCTGCTATGTCAAAGGCCAAACAGCAGCTTACCGGCGGCATCCTCATGGTAGCTTTGGGAGGCATCTTCATCTCAAGCATCGGGAAGTCGCTGATCGGCTTAGTAAGCTTTGACAGCCTTAAGTGGTAAAAAGCTTTCGGCAAAATGAGGCGCGTCATATGGCGCGCCTTTTCTTAAGGAGACATGCAATGGATAAAAAGCAGATTATAAAAAGAATAAATACGGCATGCCTTTTTGCCCTGGCACTTTGCTTTGCCGTGGTCTTTATAACGCCGGTTGCTGAGGCCGCCTCGTGCAAGAACTTCATCTCCATGATTAGGACTGTGCAAAATGGCGTGGCAAGCGTATTCCTTGAGGTGTTTACCGCCACGGATGTCTTTTCGCAGCTTGTTGGGACAGAAGCTCCCACCCATGGCGGCATAAAGG
>CAMOFS010000234.1 GCA_946613735.1 uncultured Lachnospiraceae bacterium
TTAATGAGGATATCGACTCGCGGGTGCCCCTTTTGGCGGCAGCCGTGGCAGATCGTGACGAGGATGAGGTAGATCGGATACTCTCAGAGATGGAGGAGCACGATAGATGAACATGATTCTTGTATGCGGAAGCGGGCCTTCGGTTGATGAAATGTGTAATTTCCTTCGTGATACTGGAAAGTTCGGAGTGCAGATGTTCACTCATGGACTGGATATGGCGGAGGGGGTTGTTTCAGCCATGCATCCCGCACTCCTTATCATTAATATCGCCAATATGATGCCGAGCTCCTACAATACGCTAAACCGTATCATGATGGAGGATCCCAGACTTAAAGTGCTGGCCATGGGAAGTGTAGGTGAGTATAATAACTTCAAGGGATCGTTCACCCCTGTTGAGTCGGGAGCTATTCCGGATCAGCTTTCATCACCCTTCCAGAAAAAAGAGGGGTTGGCTGTCATTTGCAGAGCCATGGGCATTCCTTTTTCAGAAGTAAAGGATGCGATCACACCGGACAACCCTGCCATGGGGATGGCCGGTATGGGAATGTTTGATATGTCCGCCATGGGCGGCATGACCGGTGCGGGTATGGGTATGCCTGGTATGGGACAGGCACCCACTGGCGTTGTTATGGGAGGCCCGGATCTTTCAGGGTTCAATCTTGAGGGCATTGGTATGCCGGGTATGGGTATGGCTTCGGCGGGAGGTAGTATAAACGCCAAGCCCACCATTTTGGTTGTGGATGACAATGCCATGACGCTTCGAAGTATGAAAGGGCTTTTAGAGGATGACTACAATGTCATGGTTGCCAACTCAGGCTCTAAGGCATTTAAAATGATGGAGCGTGGCGTGCCAAATCTCATCCTGTTGGATTATGAGATGCCTGAGATGGATGGACGCCAGGTGATGCAGACGATAAAGTCCAATCCCATGTTTTTCAATATTCCGGTGATCTTTTTGACAGGTGTAAACGACCGTGAGCACATTTCGGCAGCTTTGGCTCTTCGTCCTGCAGGATATCTCCTAAAGCCTGTGGCAAAGGCGAAACTCTTGGCTACCATCGAATCTACTCTTGGAACCGCATCCGGTAAAAACATGAATTCCGGAGACACCGATGAGGTGCCGTTTTTCTAATGGTTGAGGATATATAGTTGTTTATTGAGAATATTTATAATGTAGAGGGATGTACCCTGTCCCTGTCCTGTCTGGATGCCGTAACAGGGCATACCATGGACTTTGACGCAGTGATCAGCGGGGACAAAGTTGCAAAGGAAAAGGTGGGAGCTTTCCTGGCGCAGAGAGGTATAACACATTTTATTATAGTTGACAATGTGGTTTTTGATAAAAAGAGGGTGGACTTTGGTTCCGAGCAGGTGGATAATACCCTCTTTATGACACAATCCAATGGAAAGGTTTACCGATGGGGTAAGGTGGGTGTCAGTTTTATCCGTATTGGTGAGAGCAGCCTGGTGACCTGTATCCTGTCCAATCAGGATGCCAAGCCTTACAACAGGCGTGAGGCCTATCGTATATCCGTGGACCAGTATGGTACAGTATTATGGTCCGGCGAGGAGACTCCGGAAAAGTGTATGGTGCTTAATGTCAGCCATACCGGAGTGGGGATCCTTATGCAGGAGACCAAGGTCGATCTTGGTATAGGTTATCCCGCCGAGATAGCATGGGCGGAGACTTCCGTGTCGGAAGCCACAAAGCAGCAGGTGTCCAATGTATACCGGGTAAACGCCGAGCTGGTCAGGGTACAGCCCAGGATAGGCGGAAGCTTTGTGGTGGGCTTTAGGATAAAGGATGAGCCTGCGGCCCTGCAGGATCTGATCCAAAAGGTTCAGACCAGCCGCGGCATTGTTAAGGAGGCTGAGGTCTCCACCTCCCATAAGGGAGTAGATCGCAAAGAAAACTGGGAGACCGCCAGGGAGCTGGCGGGGATAGACTGATATGACAGAAAATGGTATAGCATTTTCCCACCTGGGGATATTCTTTCGCGAGGTGGGAAGGAGCATAAATATATTCGGGCTGACTGTAAATTTCTATGGGATCATTATTTCAGCAGGCATGGTATTGGCCGGTGCTTTTGTCCTTTACGATGCAGTCAGAAAAAAACAAAAGCAGGATGACTATCTGGATGTGCTTATCTGGGGACTCATAGTGGGTATCATTGGAGCGAGAGCCTATTATGTTGTTTTTTCCTGGGATGATTACAGAAATGATCTTTTGTCCATACTGGCGTTTCGCCAGGGCGGGCTGGCTATATACGGAGGTATTCTGGGCGGTATCATCGGAGCTATTATCACCTGCCGTATAAAGGGACTTAAGTTTTTTGATGTGGCAGATTCCGTGTGCATGGGCCTTCTTATAGGACAGACCATCGGCCGCTGGGGCAACTTCTTCAACAGGGAAGCTTTTGGTGGATATTCAGACGGTCTTTTGTCCATGCAGATCCCTCTGGATGCCGTGCGTTCCGCAGATGATGTGACATCCGAGATGATGGCTCATCTGGTGGAACTTGACGGTATCAGGTGTATCAGCGTTCATCCCACGTTTTTATACGAGTCATTGTGGAATCTGGGAGTTTTTTTGCTTTTGTTCTTTTGGCGTCGGCACCGTCACTTTTTCGGAGAGATGTGGTTTTTATACCTGGCGCTTTACGGGGTGGGACGTTTTTGGATCGAAAGTCTCCGTACCGATTCGCTCCGTACGGCATTTCTGGGACTTAGGGTATCCCAGGTACTGTCAATAATACTGATATTGATTTCTGTGTTATATTTGGGATATCATTATTTGAAGATTCTTCGGGCTGCGCCCTCAGAATGACAGGGGGCTCGCCTATGTCATCCTGAGCGTAGCGAAGGATCTTTTAACGGGAAGAAAGGGGAAGCAATATGTTAAGTGACAACATCAAAAAACTGGTACAGTATGGGATAGACTGCGGACTGACTCCGGAGTGCGAACGCATCTATTCACAGAATCTTCTTTTGGAGTGTTTCCATGAGGATGAGCTTTCTGAAGGAGACGTGCCCTCAGGTGATATAGTGTTGGAGGATGTACTTAGGGAGCTTTTGGACGAGGCAGTATCCCGCGGGATAATAGAGGACTCCGTGGTGTACAGGGATCTTTTTGACACAAAGCTTATGAATT
>CAMOFS010000235.1 GCA_946613735.1 uncultured Lachnospiraceae bacterium
TCGGAAAAGACCAGGCGCGACTGTGGTCTTGCAGTAGCGGCCATTTTTCTTCCACCCCCGCTTTTGGAATTGCTTCAAAAAAAGAAGCGGTTTCCCATGACGGAGGTTGAAAAGAGAACGGGAGTAAAAAGGAAGCTTTTGGACAGGCATAGAAAGCATCTGGTGGCAGCGGCTTTGGTATGCGGAGAAGACTATCCGGTTCTGCGGGAGTATTTCCCTTATGAAACAGCGAGGTAAGCATTTTGGCTAAGACGGAAAATATAGTTATTGAAAAATATGAAGATGGTACGGTTGCGGTACTTGACCGGCTGGGTACGGTGCGGATCATAAGCGGTAGTTCATTTGAAGAAGGACAGGTTATCCTTCTTGATACCGAGGCTTTGGACATTGCAGAGGCAAGCATGGATGAAGAGAGCACCAAAAGGGCCCTGGCCGGTGATTATGAGCCGAGGGTGATCCGGTTTCCAGAACGTGTGAAAAGATCCGTGGTACGACATGCATTCCCCATTGCCGCATCATTTGCACTTGCCTTTATCTTCGGAGTGGGTGGCAGTGTCTATGCATATGGAGAGGTGGCAGAAACGGTAGAGATGGATGGGGTCACATATGATCTGAATTATTTTAATAAGGTGATCGAGGTAAAGGTTCCGGATGCCGATGAAGAAATGCTAAGGGAGCTTAAAAAGAATACCCGCGGAAAAAAGATAGACGAGGCGAAAACTATTGTTGAAAATACCCTGCCGCATCCAGAGAAACCCTCTACACCGGTTGAAATCATAGAAGAGGAGAATGTACCGGAGGACCCGGAAAAAGATACCGAGATCATACCTGACAGGGAGAATGCTGAAGAGGACGCTACAGAGGATACTGTAGAGGATACCGTAGAGGACATTGTGGATGAGCCTTTGGATGTTCCCAACAAGGTGAATAACGATAAGCCGGCGGAACCTGAAAAGAAGCAGGATATATCCGGTGGGGATGCTGAAAAGGAAAAGCCACAGAAAGCGCCAAAGGAAGAAACCCCAAAAGATGATTCCAGTCCTGCCGAGAAAAAAGAAGAATCAAAGCCCGATGCAGAATCACAGCCAGATGCAGGGGCACAGCCGGATAGCGGATCCCGGCCGGACATGGAAACAAAACCCGATATGGGATCCCAACCCGATATGGGATCACAGCCCGACGGCGCCCATCTTGACGGTCCCCCAAGGTAGTGCTATAAAGAAAAAAAGCAAAAATCTAAAGGGGGATAGCATGGATAAAAAATATGTGATAGATACGGATGAAAACCGGGAGTTTTTACGCAAGAATGCCGAGGCGCTTTTGGATTTCGGAAGGCAATTCCCGTCACCGGGTGGTGGCAGCTATTATCTCGGAGATGATAGCACGCCCATAAAGACTAAAAACCGGGAGACCTGGATAACCTGCCGCATGGCCCATGTGTACAGTATAGGCACCATGATGGGAGATGAAAGCTGCCGTGATCTGGCAGAGGCTGCCATCAGGGGGCTTTTGGGCGAGCTTAGGGATGAGAAAAATGGCGGCTGGTATGCTGGGCTTACGGCCGATGACGAGATCGTTCCCTCAAAGCAGTGTTATGCCCATGCATTTGTTATCCTCGCGGCGACGAGTGCCATGCTGGCAGGCATAAAAGGGGCACAAAAGCTTTTTGATATGGCGCTTTCGATATATGATAAGTTCTTTTGGAACGAGGATGCGGGGCTGTCCTGTGACACTTGGGATACAGAGTTTATTAGCCTTGATGATTATCGAGGGCTCAATGCAAATATGCATACAGTAGAGGCGTTTCTTGCCGTGGCGGATGCAGATGCCGGGCTCAGGGATAAGTATTTAGATAGAGCAGGACGCATAATAGAAAGGGTTATCGGCTGGGCAGAGGATAATTCCTACAGGATACCGGAGCACTTCACCCGGGACTGGCAGCCGGAACCTGATAAAAACAAGGATAAGCCGGATGATCCGTTTAAGCCCTATGGAGCCACGCCGGGTCATGGGATCGAGTGGGCCCGCCTGATATCACAGTGGAGCCTGGCTGCAGCCACACCGGATGCGGGGAAGCGGTATATCGATGTTGCCATAAGACTTTATGAGCGGGCTATAGAGGACGCGTGGGATGCTGACGGGGCAGAGGGCATAGTTTATACCACAGACTGGGACGGCCGGCCTGTGGTACGTGACAGGATGCACTGGACCCTTGCCGAAGCGATCAACACCTCGGCGGTGCTTTACAGGATCACCGGCTATGAAAGATATTCAAAGGATTATGCCATGTTTTTAGAATTTATGGATGAGGTTGTGCTGGACCACTCCTGTGGTTCATGGTTCCATCAGCTGGACGAGCACAATCATCCAAAGGGCAGTGTATGGCCCGGTAAGCCGGATCTGTATCACGCTTTTCAGGCGATGCTCATTCCATACAGCCGCCCGGATAAATCGATTGCAAAGGCGGTGAAGTTGCAGGGTTACACGTATTCCAGGTAGAGGTCCAACGTGGGTGCAAAAGATTTCTTTTCCTACTACGTTGTGGTAAAATACAAGCGGCGAGATGATAATCCGCATATTTATTGCATACGTAGAAAAGAGGCGATCATTAATGGCAATAATAGAACACAGCTTTAATAATCCTGATATAAACAGGGATGCTTTTATGCTACATGGAGAACTGGCGCGTGAAGGTTACGACTGGTGGTGGCATTCGTTTACCGGTCATGATAAAAGCACCGGCGAGGAAAAACCGTTTTTCATTGAGTTTTTTACAATAAATCCCGAACTGGGTGAGGAGGAGCCGGTATTCGGACAGCTAAAAAGCAATAAGGATGCCGGGAAGCGGCCTTCATATCTTATGATAAAAGCCGGAGCCTGGGGCGAAGATGCCGCCCAGCTTCACCGTTTCTTTGGATGGAAGAGTGGTATTTCGGTGGCCGAAGGGGCGCCCTTTCAGGTGTCGGCAGAGGATTGCTTTTTGTCGGAAAGCCGGACCATGGGAAGGATAGAATTGTCGCAGGACGAGGTTGATGCCCATCCTGAGTATATGTGTGATGCCGGCAGCATGATCTGGGATCTTAAAATAGACAAAAAGATCGCTTTCAATGTCGGATATGGCGCGGGAAAAGCACTCCGTGATCT
>CAMOFS010000236.1 GCA_946613735.1 uncultured Lachnospiraceae bacterium
CATCCTTCACCCAGCCGATCTTTTTAAGCGCCATGTTGATAAGCAGTGATAAAACTGCGGGGAGGATGAAGCATATAAGCACCATACCCAGCCAGTCAAAGCCGGTGATGGCGGCACGGGCTCCGGCTTCGATATCATTCACCCAGCCGGTGTAAACCCCGATGGGACCCACAAGTCCACAGGTACCCATACCGGAGGACACGGGAGCACCGTTCATCTGCATCTTGAAAATGCAGGTGGCTATGGGGCCGGTAATGGCAGAGGCCAGGGTAGGTGCTATCCATATACGAGGATTTTTGATTATGTTTCCCATCTGCAGCATGGAGGTTCCGATACCCTGGGACACCAGTCCGCCCCATTTATTCTCCTTAAAGGAAATAACAGCAAAGCCAACCATCTGCGCACAGCAGCCCGCAACAGCAGCTCCGCCCGCAAGACCAGTAAGGGCCAGTGCGGCACAGATCGCCGCAGAGGAAATTGGAAGGGTCAAAAAGATGCCAACCAAAACGGAAACAATGATACCCATAACGAAGGGTTGCTGCTCCGTCGCCCACATGATAAGATTGCCAAGCCACATGGCGGCACTTCCGATGGGAGGTGCGATCAGTGCAGACATAAGCACTCCTACCACTATGGTAACAAGGGGCGTAACCAGTATATCTATCTTTGTCTCCTTGGACACTGCCTTACCAAACTCAGCTGCAATAATAGCTACAAAAAGAACTGCCAGAGGGCCGCCTGCTCCGCCTAAGGCATTTGCGGCAAAGCCCACGGTAACCATGGAAAAAAGAACCAGTGGCGGGCACTTAAGAGCATATCCGATGGCCAGTGCCATGGCAGGACCACTCATGGCCGAAGCCAGGCCTCCAACCGTATAAGACTTTTCGGCAATGGTGGCTACCTCAGTGGTAAGCCAGCCTATGTGAAACTGCTTTCCGATGGTATCAAGTATAGTACCCATCAAAAGGGAACAAAACAGTCCCTGGGCCATGGCTCCAAGTGCATCCACACCATAACGCTTCAGCGATATCTCAATGTCCTTCCTACGCAGGAATTCTTTAAAGTTCATTTTTTATACTCCTTTCAAACACAACTTCCCTATGATAACACATTACCACCCATAATAGCAATCATCTCCGCAATACCATGAATCATCCTCGTAGTCATACACCCAGCCATCGTCATAGTAGCCGTCATCATAGTAGTAGTCGTCGTAGTACCCGTCGTCGTAATACCCTTCATCGTAGTAGCCGTCATCATAATACTCACCGCTGTCGCCCTGCCAGGCTTCACCCGTGGTACTGCATCCGTAGTCACCATCGCATCCGCCCCAGCCGTCCCAGCTGTCCTCAAAATCATCATAGTCATAATATGAGTCCGCGCCACGACTTGACACAAAATTTCCAAGCCAGTCCACATAGTCATCATCCAACCCTATCTTTTTATAGACCTTGGACAGCTTGCCATAAAATTGCTGATCCCCATAGGGTAAAGATACCGCCAGGCCCGTAAGCTCATTTTTATCAGAGGTATGTCCGTAATAAGCCACTGCTGCCCTGAGGGCCGATTTCAGTTCCTTTGCCTCGTCACTGTCACCATCGATTCCCTCCACCAGAGCTAAAATGTCACTGATGTAGTAGTCCTCCATAGTGACATCACTCTCATCATCGCCCCAGAGATCCCAGAAGCTCCTACCCTTGGCTCTGTGTGGCCTGCTGTAGTTATTTCCCAAAAGCTCCGACTCATTTTTATAGGCATAGGCCTTCCATGCCTTATAGAGCTTCTTTGAAGTGTATACATTAAAAAGTCCCAGACAGGCAGAATCGCCTCCCGATTCTTCCTCATTATCCTTTATGATGTCATCAATGATGTATTTTCCCAAAAGTGGAGTGGATATGTCGGGATCCTTTTCCAGCTTTTTCATCCACCTCTTATAGCTCCAACCCAGTCCGGACTCGAAGTCCTCGGATAAAAGTGCATACTTACAGTAGGGTGCAAAAGCATAGAGGGTCTCCATGCTGGCCATAATACAGCAATCCATACCGATAAGGTCAAAATGGATGTCCTTGTTGTCCTTTAAGGCTCCCGCCATCTCGGATATGGTAAGGCTGGCCTCCTCGGACTGCCATTCATCATAGCCAAAGCCATATACGGGGCCACCGCCATGATCCCAAAAATGTAGGATATATCTGTCGGCAGGATATGAGCTCTTGCAAAAGCTGATAAACTCAGACAAAGTCTTTCTGGAGGTGCAGTTCAGATGCCCCAGGTCATCCCGGACCAGTACGAGCTTTTTATCCCTTATCTCATAGGTCTGCGCCGTCTTTGACGAGATGCCGTAATCATGCCATTTTTTTGTGCCCATGGTCTGGATGACCACATTCACATTATCCCCTATACCGGAGGATAACATCTCGGAGATGTCTTCGGTAGCCTCCCCAGCCTTTGATTCCAGGTCAGAGCCGTTCATGTAGATCATAACAGTTACGGACTTTGGATCCTTGCCCGATGACGACTTTGGATCCTTGCCCGATGACGACTTTGAAGTCTCAGACGATGCTTTCGACTCGTCCTCATCATCCTGTACCGACACCTCCGCCTCATCCCTGGTGCGGGGTTCCTCCTCATCACAGCCTATTATCAAAAGGACAATAAACAGCACGCCAAGCCCTGCGAGTATTTTGGTTATTAGTCCGGTCTTTTTCTTTTTGGGTTCTGTTTCCATTTTGTTACCTCATGTAAAGATTCTTCGTCGCTTCGCTCCTCAGAATGACAAGGGGAAGCAGGTGGCTCAGAATGACAAGGGGAGGCATGTGGCTCAGAAGGACACTATCCCCGGTGGACCAGTCCCAGCTGGGTGGCCTTTCTCTCCGCCTCGGCTCTGTTTTTTACATCCAGCTTTTTATAAAGATTCTTGTTGTGCTTTTTAAGCCCGTCATAGCTTATCCCAAGAGTGCCGCAGATCTCCTCCGAGGACATGCCGGCACATAGCATGGAAAGCACCTGACTCTCCCTGGCTGTAAGCGAAATATTCTCCCGCTTTATACGCTTAAGATAATCCGGAAAGCCGGTGGCCACCCTGATACACTCCTCGTATATCCTGTCAAAATGCTCTTCATCCACATCTGAAAAGCCGCCCTCA
>CAMOFS010000237.1 GCA_946613735.1 uncultured Lachnospiraceae bacterium
TCCGTCTATAGTGGAAAATCTGTGTCTGTATGTGGGAGCCGGGATCAGTGTTAGAGGCGCTTTCGAAAAGATGGAAGCCGGATACGTAAGATGGAAGGATAAGCATCCCAAGGCAGAAAGGGAAGCATATGAAAACATCATTATCATGAACCGTGCCATAAGAGACGGAACCCTGGAGGCAGATGCATATGAAGCCTTTGGGAGAAACTGTATGCATCCGTCGTACAGAAAGCTTTCGATCCTGTTACGGCAAAACTTAAAAAGAGGAAATGACAGACTTTTGGAACAGCTGTCCCACGAGGAACAGCAGGTGGCTGATGAGAGACGGCGAGAGATAAAAAGTGCGGGAGAACTCATATCTACAAAGCTTCTTATTCCGATGGGAGGTCTTTTGGGAATGATACTTATAGTGCTTATTTATCCGGCACTTAACTCCATCAGTCTGTAGACAAAACAATGTAAGCGTTAATACGCAGAAAGGAGTTTTTATGGAACTTATCAAAAAAGAAGCCGGAAGGTTTTTATGTGAGGAAGACGGAGTCGGAGTAGTTGAGGTGATACTTATTCTGGTGGTGCTGATCTCACTGGTACTCTTATTCAAAGACAGGATAACGGATGTGGCAAAGGATATCCTTGATAAGGTGGAAAAGGATGCCGGCAGAGTATAGAAAAAAAGGGAGCATAACCATATTTATGATCTTAAGCCTTGGCATGGTGATGTCGCTGTTTTTTTCCATGTCGGAGGTAGTGCGGTACTTTTGCATGAAAAGTACCGCCACATCTCTGGCAAGATCGGCTGCTCAAAGTGGCCTCGGAGATTATAACAGACCCCTGTACGAAAAGTATGGGATCCTTGCAGTGGATCTGGGATACGGCAGAGCTGAGGCGGATTATGAAAAACTCCTTACGAGGATGGACGCCTATGCTTCTTACGGAGGAAATCCCGGACATGATCATGGGATACTGACCCTGGTAAATCTCTGCCGTATGGATCCGACGGAGTCCCATCTTTCCGATGTGACGCTTTTGACCGACTATGGTGGGGCTGCTTTTAAAAAGGAGGCCGCAATTCAGGAGATTGTCGATATTCCGAAGGATACCATGGAAAAATGGCAGAACGCAGCCGGTGTGATAGGTGGTGCAAAAGGTGCGGATTCCTATGTAACCGAACACGAGGTAAAGGTTGTCGGGGTTGCTCAAAAAGGTGCCGCCATACAGTCAGTATCCGATGAGGATGTAAACCCTGTAAGTGCGGTGGATGAATTCAAAAAAAGAGGAGTTTTGGCACAGGTTATGGGATCCGGCATGAGTGTATCAGCAAAGAAGATAAATACGGTAAATGCAGTTTCCAAAAGGACTCTAAACAGGGGAAACTCGGATAAAAAGAGCCTGTCTGTAACGGATGACCTGATGTATCGGATGTTTCTTATGGATCATCTTTCCTGCTTTACAAATATCAGGGATGACAGGGCAATGTCCTATGAACTTGAATATGTCCTGTGCGGAAAAGACTCTGACGAGGAAAATCTCAGGTCAGTTGTAAAGAGGCTTCTGCTGATCAGGGAAGGGCTTAATACAACTTCTCTTATGAATGATGCAGCCAGAAGAGGTCAGGCCGAGTCGCTTGGAGCGGCAATGGCAGCAGCCTGTTTAAACCCTGAGTTAGAGCCTGCATTTACGGCTGCGCTGATTGCTGCCTGGGCTTATGTGGAAAGCGTTTTGGATGTGAGGCTTTTACTTTCCGGCAAAAAACTGCCGCTTATAAAGGATGGAACAGGCTGGACAAGTGAGCTTTATACTCTGCCGGAGTATCTTGATACAAGTATCATGGCAAAAGAGGATCCGTCCGGCATAGATTACAGAGGATATATTTTTGGAATGCTTTATACAACATCTGAAAAAAATCTTGGACTGCGGCCCCTGGATCTTATGGAGGAGATGCTTCACCGGGATCCGGATTATGCCGGGGTCAGGATGGATAACATGATGGTCGAATCCAAATACCATGTGACGATGTCGGCTGCACCGCTTTTTTTGAGCCTTGCACCGCTGGTGTCGACGCAGTTGTCACAGTATGGATTTAATCAGGAGGAGATACTCTCCTATCTGTAGGATAAAAGTCGGAGGTCGGGTAAAGATGTCTCAGTCTCAGTTGTTTACAGTTTCTAATTGGGAACCAAGCGAAACAAAATCTCCCTTCCCACGGGCGCGTGTGAAATTTTCTGCTTATAATACCAAATCACATGATCATAGCCGGAGACATCTTTGCCGGCTCTCCGACAGACGAAAGGCTTCATACAGTATAGAGGCGTCGGTGGCATTACCGGTCTTTATGGGATTTGTAGTCTGTATCCTGTTTTTTATCAGGGTTCTTATGACCGGATGGGCTATTGACGATGCCATGACAAAGGCTGTGGATACGGCTGCTGTTTGTGAGGATCCATCTGTATTTATGGCGGAGGCGCTGTTTTACAAGGAGCTTTTATCGGGTGATGTAAAGATGGACGCCGTCATGGGCGGAGCACCGGGGATAGTGATGGCCGAAAGCAGTGCGGATGAGAAAAATATCACGCTGTGTGCAACCTACCGGGTGAACCTGCCAATACGGATGTTTTCAGACAAAGGTATTTTTTTATACCAGACAAAAAGTGCACGAATATGGAACGGCTATGACCCGAAGGAAGACAGCGGTGATGATATATATGTTTATGTCACGCCATACGGGAAAGCCTATCACAGATCAAAAAGCTGTCCGTATATAAATCCGTCGATAAGGGGTGTGAGTCTTTCGAAAGTACCTGACATGAAAAACAGCGGGGGAGGAAAATATAAGATCTGTCCAATGTGTAAAAGGGATGTTTCAGATACAGTCTATGTTACAAGCTGGGGGGAATGTTATCATGGCAGCATCTCATGCAGCGGATTAAAAAGAACGATAAGCATGATAAAGCTTTCGGTGGCAAAGGAAAAATACCATGCCTGTCCGAAGTGTGGAGGAGAATGATGGAAGCGGTATTTATGGCAGGGATGCTTTTTTACCTGTCTGTTGAAGATGTAAGAAAAAAGACAATCCCCGTGATACCCATGATGATCTTTGGGGTGGCAGGCGTGGCGTTTCATCTGTATTATGGCAGGTTAAA
>CAMOFS010000238.1 GCA_946613735.1 uncultured Lachnospiraceae bacterium
TATTGAAGAAAGATTCTTCGCTTCGCTCAGAATGACAAGGTAAGTCGCTCAGAATGACAGTAAAATGCTCAGAATGACAATATTTCTTCAAGTGCTTTAAAAAGCTGGTCCATCTGCTCCGGGGTGCCGATGGTTATGCGCAGGTAGTTGTCGATGCGGGGCTTTTTAAAGTAGCGCACATATATCCTCCGATCCCGCAGCTTCTCATAGATCTGCGCCGCAGGCACTGACTCATGAGTAGCAAAGACAAAGTTGGTAGAAGTCTCGGGGAAGGAAAAGCCCAGTTCCTTAAGCCTCTCGCAGCTTTCCTTACGCGTCTTAATGATATCTGCCACCCGTCCGTTAAAATAATTCTCATCCCGTACGGAGGCAAGCCCTATCCTCTGGGTGATGGTATCCATGGTGTAGGAATTAAAGGAATCCCGGGCTGCCAAAAGATACCCTATGAGCTTTTTGCTTCCCATGGCATAGCCGATACGGCTGCCGGCTAAGGACCTTGACTTTGAAAAGGTCCTCACCACCAAAAGGTTCTCATACTCTCCGATGTGCGAAAGCATACTCTCGCCACCAAAGTCCACATAGGCCTCATCCACTATCACCACACATTCCGGATGGGCTGCCAAAAGCTCACACAGTCCGTCGGTACCTAAGGCAAGACCCGTAGGAGCATTGGGATTGGCGATCACTATGCCGCCGCAGGGTCCCTTATAGCCCGAAAGATCTAAGGACAGATCCTCCGCCACCGATACCTGCTCAAAGTCTATGCCAAAAATGCGGCACCAGACATCATAAAAGCTGTAGGTGACATCCGCAAATTTCACCGGAAGCGGGGCGTCGCCAAAAAAGGTAAGAAAGCTCATGGCCAGCACGTCATCCGATCCCACTCCCACAAAAACCTGCTCAGGGCTGATGCCGTGAAAGTCCGCCAGGGCACTTCGCAGCTCAATTAGTGTAGGCTCCGGATAGCGCCTCAGCTCATCCGCATAAAAGTCTTCCAAAACCTCCTGCACAGCCGGTGCCGGCGGATAAGGGTTCTCGTTGGTATTGAGCTTTATTATGTTTTTATCATGGGGCTGCTCACCGGGTACATAGGGGATCAGCTTTTTTACATTATCTTCCCAATTGGACATATCAGTCGTTCTTCTTTTTCTTCTTCTCTGACTTCTTGGCTGCCTTTTTTTCTTCCTTTTCAGCGGCCTTTTTAAGCTCCTCAAGCTCCTTTTCGTTCTCATCCAGGGTGGCTATATTGGTCACGTAGCTCTTTCCGGTATCGGAAAGGCTGTTATAAGCCTGTCTTGCCAGCTTGATGGCTGTCTCGCTCTCCAAGGTAACGGGGGCGATGATGTCAATGGATGCAATGAGCTCTTCAGCCTTTTGCTTTTCCACTGCAGGATCGGGTCCTGTCGGTTCCTCCGCTGTCGCGTACACCAGCACAGGGCATCCCTCGTCTATGGTCTCAAAGATAGTCTTGGCCGTCTCAAAGGGACAGTTGACACAGCCGTGGGAGCCGTTGGATCTGTATATGGTGCCTCCAAAATTGCCGCGCCAGGTGGCGTCATGAAGTCCCTCATTGCCGTGGAAGGGCATCCAATAGGATACGGGGGTGGCATAATCATCGCCGCGCAGCACAGCATCCTTTTCCTTGTAGGCCACGTAATATGCCCCCACATGGGTGCCGTTGCCCTTGTTGGGATTGCCGGTAACCACATCGGAGTCCATAACCAGCTTGCCATCCTTATACAGCCACAGATGCTGGGCAGTGATATTCACCTCCACATAGGTGTCACCGTAATCATGCTTGCCGTGGGAGTTGGCGTAATACAGGTAATGCAGCTCCCTGGTAACCTCCTCGCCCTTTTTTAGGTCGGCGAGTATGGCCTCTACCTCTTTTTCCTCATCCACCTTCCAGCCGTAGGTGCCTCCGGGGATCGTGACCTTCTTTTTGTCCAGGCTGGACTTAAGGGTCTTGGGCAGGCCAAAGGTGTTGACCCGCGCCGCCAGCTGACTGACATATTCCGTGATAGCTTCCTTGTCATAGGTCAGCTTGCCATTTTTTTTGGTCTTGATAAAAGAGGCCTGGGTCTGTTTGTCCAGGGTCACGTTCTCATCCAGGGTAAAGGTGATGGTGGCTGCTATCATTTTGTTGAGCTCATCCACCTGTGCATTGAGCTCGGGATCATCGGAAAGAACAGTGGGCTGCACATAGCACTGGTCTGCCAAAAGCCCCATGGTACGCTGGAGGGACTCCATCTTTTTCATGACGATATCCGTCATGGCCTCCACGTCGATCTCCGTACCAAAGACCTCCGGTATCACCTCGTACTTCTCACCCGTAAACTCATAGTGGGCGTCCTCGGTTTTAACCTCATCCGAAGCATCCACGCAGGGAAGGCGCTTGATCTCTTTTTTCACCTTATCCCTATCCATGGTCACCACATGATCCGTCTCGTACTCGGTACGGGCAATGATATGTGCAGGCCACTCAAACCCTGTCTGGGCCGCCAGTATGTCGTCCACCTCACCTGACCCCACATCAGTCACCATGTCCACGTCCTCTGCAAAAATGGTATAGGTGGCATTCCTGCCCTCATCAATGATATCTATGGAATATCCCTTTGCAGCCTCGGCTATGGTCTCCTCCACGGTCTCTACCGATCTGCCCGAAGACTTTACACCGTTTATCGTACTGTTCAGATAAAAGTGATTTGAAAAATAAACACATCCTCCTATGTATATTCCTGCCAGCACCATGGCTGCGATCAAAAGCCCGAATAAAAGCTTTTTGCTTTTCATTGATCTTCATCTCCCATTCCGACATCGCCTTCCGTCTCAAAGCCCTCGGCGTTGTCCGCTTTTATTATATCTTCGTCGCTCTTTCTTACAGTAGCGCGTCTCTTTTTCTTGGCCTCATAAAGTGACCTGTCGGCCGTCCTGATCAGACTGTCAATACTGATGGTAGGATCGCACTCAAAGCAGGCCGTACCTATGGATATGCCCAGGTAGTAGGGCTTGCCGGAAACCGCGTTGAAAAGATCCGTGGAAAGCTTTACGTCTGCGATCCTCCTGCCGGTCTCCTTTTCCTCATTGTCATATACCAAAAACATGCCCAAAAACTCATCGCCG
>CAMOFS010000239.1 GCA_946613735.1 uncultured Lachnospiraceae bacterium
GCTATCCCGAAGGAAAGAAGTTTTTGCATGTATCCACAGATGAGGTATACGGCTCCCTTCCGGATGACCCGGATGCATACTTTTACGAGACCACGCCCTATCAGCCCCACAGCCCCTACAGCGCCAGCAAGGCGGGGTCTGATATGCTGGTAAAGGCCTATATGGATACCTATCATTTCCCGGCCAACATCACCAACTGTTCAAACAACTATGGACCTTACCAGTTCCCGGAGAAGCTGATCCCTCTTATGATCCATAATGCACTGGCTGGGGAGAAGCTGCCTGTATATGGTGACGGCAAAAATGTCCGTGACTGGCTGTACGTGGGAGACCATGTACGCGGTATCGACATGGTACAGGAAAAGGGCAAGCTCTTTGAGACATACAATATCGGCGGACACAATGAGAGACAAAACATCCAGATAGTAAAGACCATTATTTCCACACTTCGCGAGATGCTGCCTGAGGACGATCCCAGAAGAGAGCATCTGACAGAAGATCTTATCACCTATGTGGAAGATCGCAAGGGACACGACAGACGCTATGCCATAGCTCCCGACAAGATCAAAGCCGAGATCGGCTGGGAGCCCACCGTATTTTTTGAAGAGGGCATAAAGAAGACTATTCAGTGGTTTTTTGAAAACGAGGAATGGATGAAGAACGTCACCTCCGGAGACTATGAGAAATACTACGAGAAGATGTACAAAGAACGTCTGGGATGATCGATGTGAGTATCGCGGTTCTTATAGTTACATATAACAGGCTGGCCCTTTTGCGCCAGTGTATAGATGCGGTGTTGGGGCAGACTCATGCCGCGTCTGCTTTGTATATTGTGGATAATCACAGTGATGACGGCACGACAGGATATTTAAAGGAGCTGGCGGGTCATCCAAAGCCTGGCGAAGGATCTTTGCATGTTATCACCTCCGAAAAAAACCTGGGCGGAGCCGGAGGCTTTGAGCTGGGAGTGCGTGAGGCTATAAAGCGAGGGGGCTTTGACCACCTTTTGCTCATAGATGATGACGCCATACTGTCAGAGGATTTTTTGGAAAAGATGGCTGCCGGGATCGCCAGGTTTCCAGATGTTAGGCTATTTGCCGGAGCAGTGAGCTGTGAAGGCGTCATGGATACAAACCACAGACGTAATATTAAAAACAGGCTGATCTTTTCCGAGGAATGGATATCCCGGGAGAGCTATGCCGCCCCTTTTTTCTGTGATATGGCTACCTTCTGCGGGCTTATTATATCCCGGGAGGTAATGGAAAAAGCCGGGGCCCCCAGGGGAGACTACTTCATCTGGTATGACGATACGGAGTATTGCCTGAGGTGCGGACAGATTGCAGCCGAGATGGGATGCGAAAAGAGGATCCTGGTGCTGCCGGAGGCTGTGATAGATCACAGATCAAAGCCGGTAAAACCCGGGGGAGATATCCTGATGCGGACCGACTGGAGAAGCTCCTACGGCTGGGTGAACCGCTATGATGTGGCAAGGACATATCTTGGCAGCCTTACCGCTGCAGTGGTGAAGCTGGAGTATCATATACTCAGGATGAAAAGCCGGATCATGGCCTGCTCATCCGATGAAAAGACCCGTTCCCAGGGACAGTTCAATGTAAAGATGATAGGGGAGGTGCTGGATAAGCTATGAGTGATATAGATAAAAAAGCCATAACCTGGGCAGAGGCTGTAAAGGCGCTTCCCAAAAGGGATCCAAGGGGACATAAGGGAACCTTTGGAAAAGTACTGGTGATAGGCGGCAGTCACGGCATGGCAGGGGCTGCATACCTGTGTGCAAAGGCTGCGCTTTTAATGGGCTGCGGCATGGTACGCATAGCCACTCATGAGTGTAATCGCGTCATCCTCCAGGTGAAGCTGCCGGAAGCACTTTTGTCCACCTATGAGGACAGGCATTTTGAAGAGACCATTTTCGATGCCATCCGCTGGGCAGATGCGGTGGTGATAGGACCCGGGCTGTCACAGGAGAGCCTGGAAAAGGATGTGTTTAAATATGCCTTTGAAAAGAGCTGTGAGGCAGGGCTGCCCATGATCATAGATGCAGATGGTCTTAATATCCTTGCCAGGGATATGACTCTTTTGGAGGGTGAGCATCCGGATATCATACTCACTCCCCATGTGGGGGAGATGTCCCGGCTTACAGGAGCGACCGTAGAGGATATTGCCGGGAATATGGAGACGGCGGCATATGAGCTGGCTTCAAAGTATAAAGTAACAGTACATCTGAAATCCCATTGCTCGGTTACAGCCACCTATGACAGCAATGAGGTGATGTCAAATTCCACTGGTAACGATGCCATGGCAACCGCGGGAAGCGGTGATGTGCTTTCCGGGATAATGGCCGGGCTTTTGGTCCAGAAGACAGGAGCCTATGACGCGGCTGCAGTAGGAGCATACATTCACGGACTCTGCGGTGACACGGCAGCAGAACAGCTGGGGCATGCCTCGGTAATTGCATCGGACCTTTTGGATGCCATTCAAAGAGTTCTCAGAGGATTGGATCAGTTAGCATAAATGAGATCAGAGCAACGTAATCGCAGAACCAATTTCATATTGCTTTTAGGAGTTTTTTCCTTTATCCTTTTCTGCTATTCCTATGGCGGCAAGGTTACCTCCTATAACACCACCCTGTATGCTTTTTCATACAGGTATGGTTTTATTTCACGTGCATTTATTGGTACCCTCTATCAGGGCCTGGGGACTGTTTTCGGCTTTGATATGCTGCATTATGCTAGTGCGCTGAAGTTTACCCAGATCATTACGGGCATTTTCTTTTTGGATATGTTCCTCTTTTTCATGTTCATATATAAGTGGACGAAGATGGAGTATCTCAAGTATTCGGAGCTTCTGATGGTAATGATGACGGTACTTACAGTACCTATGTTTTCTTCAAAGTATAATTTCGGCCGGGTGGATATCTATATGTTTGGGTTTTCCCTTTTGGGAGCCATCATCATCATCTCAAAAAGATGCGAGTGGTTTCTGATACCCATAGTGGCAGCCAGCTGCATGGTACACCAGGGATATGTATTTATGTATTTTAACATCATTCTGGTATTGCTGATCTACAGGTTCTTTTCGGAAAAGAACAGGATG
>CAMOFS010000240.1 GCA_946613735.1 uncultured Lachnospiraceae bacterium
TCAAGGATGATCCCCATCATCCAGAGTACTACTTTTAAGTATGACACCAGTGAGGACATGGGCAAGCTTTTTGATCTGGAGGCCAGCGGATATTTTTATACCAGGCTTCAGAACCCCACCAACGATATGGTGGCTGCAAAGATCGCAGCATTGGAGGGTGGCACGGCAGCCATGCTTACCTCATCCGGTCAGGCCGCATCATTTTTCTCGGTTTTCAACCTGGCCAGTGCAGGGGATCACGTTATCGCATCCTCAGCCATTTACGGCGGCACCTTTAATCTTTTCAATGTGACCATGAGGCGTATGGGCATAGACTTTACCTTTGTGGATCCTGATATCAGCGAGGATGAACTCAATGCTGCATTTAAGGAAAACACCAAGGTGGTATTTGGTGAGACCATCGCAAACCCCGCATTGACGGTTTTCGATTTTGATAAATTCAGTAAGGCTGCTCACGAGCATGGTGTACCCCTCATCGTGGACAACACCTTTGCAACTCCTGTAAACTGCCGTCCCTTCGAGCACGGTGCCGACATAGTCATCCATTCCACCACAAAGTATCTGGATGGACATGACGCTACAGTAGGTGGCTGCATCGTGGATTCCGGCAAGTTTGACTGGATGGCACATGCGGACAAGTTCCCCGGCCTTACCACACCCGACGAGAGCTATCACGGCATTACCTATGCCGAGAAGTTCGGCAATGAGGGAGCGTTTATCACAAAATGTACTGCACAGCTTATGAGGGATCTGGGATCCATCCAGTCTCCCATGAACGCATATTTCCTTAATCTGGGCATAGAGTCCCTGGCAGTGCGCATGGAGCGCCATTGTGAAAACGCACAACAGGTGGCAGAATTTTTAGAGGGCCACGACAAGGTTGAATGGGTCAACTACCCCGGACTTCCCTCCAACAAGTACTATGAGAGGGCTAAAAAGTATATGCCCCACGGCACCTGCGGAGTCATCTCCTTTGGTGTAAAGGGCGGCAGAAAAGCAGCAGAGAAGTTTATGAAGAATCTCAAGGTTGCCATGATCGCGACTCATGTAGCTGATGCCCATACCTGCGTACTTCATCCCGCCTCATCCACCCATCGTCAGTTGTCTGACGAGGAGCTTGTGGCAGCAGGTGTAGCTCCCGACCTGATCCGACTTTCCGTGGGCATCGAGCATATCTATGATATCGTAGAGGATCTCGCCCAGGCTCTGGAGGCAATATAATATGTACAACGAACCATACGCATTTACCGACGGTTCTTTTGACAGCAATACAGGTATCTTTGGCTACGGAGGTTTTCTGGTGTCAGGGGGCAGGGAGTATATACTACAGGGCTCCTCTGACGATCCGGAAATGGCGGCCAGCTGGAACGTGGCAGGCGAGACCTTCGGGGCCATAGCTGCCATAAAAAAAGCGCAGGAGTTAGGACTGTCCGAGCTTACCATATACTATGATTATATGGGGGTGGAAAAGTGGGCAACCGGCGAGTGGAAGGCCAACAAGCCGGTGTCGCAGCAATACAGGGAGTACACCGCTTCATGCGGTATAAAGCTTAACTTTGTGCATGTCAAGGGACACTCGGGTATACCCGGCAATGAGAGGGCGGACAAGCTTGCCAGGGAAGCAGCGGCAGGAATCACATCCACTGAGGATAACTTTGATATAGTTTTAGCCAGCAATTCTCCCAGGCGAAGGGAGATTTTGACACAGGGCGGATACGAGTTTACGGTTGACGCGGCAGATGTGGATGAGAATCTGGGGATCACCGATCCTGTCAGGCTGGTGGAGGCCCTTTCTCTGAAAAAAGCCATGGCAGTGGCTGAAAAGTATCCTGACAAAACAGTGATAGGAGCAGATACGGTAGTGGCCATCGATGGGGACATACTTGGAAAACCTGCGGATGAAGCAGATGCAAAAGCCATGCTAAAAAAACTTTCCGGAAGGACTCACCAGGTGGTGACAGGGGTAACCGTGGTTCGGCCCGGTTCCGCAAAAGAGAGGGAGAATGTGACCTTTCACTCCGTTACCGACGTTACCTTTTACGAGCTTTCCGGTGAGGAGATCGATGACTATGTGTCCACCGGCGAGCCCTTGGACAAGGCAGGAGCCTATGGCATCCAGGGAAGAGGAGCGCTTTTGGTGGAGCGCATAAGCGGAGAGTATCTGAATGTGGTCGGTCTTCCCCTGGCACGGCTGAATCAGGAGCTTAAAAACAAATAAATATCGCACAGGCATAGAAAATGTATTATAATGTTGCAGTAACGTTATTGAAATGATTCTTCGGAGTGATGTGTTTTTTCGCCTTGTCATTCTGAGCGAAGCGAAGAATCTTAAAGGAGGGTATTATTATGATAATAAAAAGACTATTTGCAGGACTTTTAGCAGCGACTCTGGTGGTGGCGGTAGTGCCGGCAGGAGTAGCTGAGGCCAAGGCTACTCCTACTGGCAAGGCGCTTCCGGTTGCCTTTGCCTTTGATGGAAAGCAGAGTGGATCTGCTCATGTTACGCTATACTGGGATGTTGCTAGCAATAAGTCAGAAGAATACACTTTTGACGGAAAAATCTATTTCCCCAAAAATGCAATTGTTGAGGGGAAGTCATATGATTGCGATCTGGGTATAGCTGCGGCCAAAGAAGACTTTTCCGACGTATGCGGAACGGCAGAAACAACGATGAAGTTTTCCGTTTCTTCGGGGCAGTTTAAGTTTGGAAGCAACCCCGACTCATACGCTGCCGCAGAAGTTGGGGACTATTATTTGATTACAGTAAAGTCCCTGCCTATATCCGCAAAAAGCTTTTACAGTAGGATGGACGATAAGGTTGTGATTTGTCCGACATTGTATTTTAATGGTGGCGAAGCGGCAAGTGGCAAAATATTTATAGATGACATCGTAGTAAAAGCTGGCGGAAGCAAAGCATATGATAATGATTTTGAAATGTCGGGTGTATTCGCTGCGGTTGGAAGTGGAGCATCCACAGAGGATACAGATACCAAGTCCGTGAAGTTTGCAGCAGGCAAGCTGGACGTAAAGGAAAAGCAGATAGTCAAGGTTGGGAAGACCATTAATCTTGGTGCTAAGACAGATCCCGCAGGTAAG
>CAMOFS010000241.1 GCA_946613735.1 uncultured Lachnospiraceae bacterium
TATTGGCATCCGCCCGGGTCAGTCTCTTCATATAAAGCTGCTTTGTTTCATAAACATCTTTCATTTTCAGATCCTTAGATAGTTCTTTGCATTATTGTAGCATATGTCCTCTATCATCTGTCCCAAAAAACTCATGTCGGCAGGGTACTCGCCACGCTCCACGGCATCGCCCACAAAATCGCAGAGGATACGCCTGAAATACTCGTGACGGGAAAAGGACAAAAAGCTCCGGGAATCTGTAAGCATCCCGATAAAACCGGCAAAAACACCGTAATCACAGAGGGTCTCCATCTGGCGGATCATACCACGCTTGTGATCGTTAAACCACCAGGCCGGCCCCAGCTGCAGCTTGCCGGGATGACTTGCATCCTGGAAATTGCCCATCAGCGATGCCAGCATCTCAAAGTCCTTTGGATTGAGACAGTATAAAATGGTCTTTGGCAGAGCAAAGCTTTCATCCATGGTGCCTAAAAGCCGTGACAGCTCAGGGGCATAGTTCATATCATCCTGGGAATCAAAGCCGGTATCGGGTCCCAACCTCTCGTACATCCGTGGATTGTTGTTCCTCATGGCGCCGATATGAAGCTGCATTACCATATCACGCTTTCTGTATTCCCGCGCCAGATCCACCAAAAGTCTGCTTTTAAACTTGAGCTCCTGCTCCGGAAGCAGGGCTCCGTCTATCAGTCTGTGCTCAAAGATCCGGTGCACTTCCAGCTCGGAGGCCTCCAGATAGATGCCTCCCTCAAGACTGTGGTCCGCTATACGACAGCCATTTTCGTAAAAGTAGTCAAGCCTCATGGTCAGTGCGGTGATAAGATCGTCGTAGTTGTTGATCCGAAGCTCGCTGACTAATGACAGCTCGTCGATATAGTACCGGTAATCCTCTTTTAATATGTTCATGGCCCTGTCGGGGCGGAAGGTCGGCCTCACCTTAAACCTGGTCTCCTGCTGGTGCAAAAGCCTGTGATACTTCAGATCCGATGCGGGATCGTCTGTAGTGCAAAGCTCCAAAACCTTCATCCCGGCTATAAGCTCTCTGATGCTAAAGCCCGGACTTCTAAGCTTTTCATTACAAGCATCATAGATCTCCCTTGCGTTTTCTTCGCAAAGAGGCGTATCTATGTCAAAATACCGTAAAAGCTCCAGGGCTGTCCAGTGATACAGAGGATTACCGAAAAGCCGGGGCACAGTCTTCGCCCACGCCAAAAACCTCTCATAGGGATCCGGCCAGGTTCCCGTAACATAGTCCTCTCTTATGCCATTTGAACGCATGGCCCGCCACTTGTAATGATCGCTCCCCAGCCATACCTCCGTGATATTGTCAAATCTGACATCCTCATATATGGCCCGGGGATCCAGGTGATTGTGATAGTCTATAATGGGCATGGCCTCGGCATGATCATGGTAGAGAGCCCTTGCCGTGTCACTGTTCAGTAAAAAATCCTCATCCAAATACTTTTTCATATCTAACCCCCAAAAGCCATCCCTATGAGCCTGACCACAAGGGCGGCAACCCAGGCTATGACACATTGCCATATCACCACAAAGATGGCATATTTATTACCAAGCTCCCTGCGTATGGAAGCGATTGCCGCCACACAGGGCGTATAAAGCAGCGAAAACACCAAAAGACTTGATGCGGCAAGGGGTGAAAGAACCGCTGCCACCCCGCCTTCTGTTCCGAAGAGAACCTTAAGCACGGAGACCACGCTTTCCTTTGCCATAAAACCGCTTATCAGTGATGTGACTATCCTCCAGTCTCCCAGCCCTACCGGTATAAGCAGGGGTGCCAGATATCCCGATATCATAGCCAGTATGGAATCCCTGGAGTCTGTCACCATATTAAACCTGAAATCAAAGCTTTTCAAGAACCAGACGATGATGGTTGCGATAAGGATCACCGAAAATGCTCTCTGAAGGAAGTCCTTGGATTTTTCCCAGAGCAAAAGTCCCACGTTTTTAGCCCCGGGCATACGGTAGTTGGGCAGTTCCATAACAAAAGGAACCGCTTCACCCTTGTAATACATCTTGTAGATCAGTGCTGCCAGTATTCCCATAAGGATACCAAGCACATAGAGTCCGATCATGATAAGTGCCTTGTGCTCGGAGAAAAAGGCATCCACGAAAAACCCGTAAATTGGAAGCTTTGCCGTGCAGCTCATAAAAGGTGTGAGCAAAATGGTCATCTTTCTGTCCCTCTCACTGGGCAGTGTACGGGATGACATGACTGCAGGCACCGTGCATCCGAAGCCTATGAGCATCGGCACTATGCTGCGTCCCGAAAGGCCGATGCGCCTCAGTAGCTTATCCATCACAAAAGCCACCCTGGCGATATATCCGCTATCCTCCATAATGGATAAAAAGAAAAACATGGTGACTATAATGGGCAAAAAGCTAAGTACACTTCCTACTCCCTCACATATACCTTTTATGATGAGGCCGTGTAATACCTCATTTACCCCCGCATTTACCAAAAATGCATCCAAAGCCGCAGTCACCGACTCTATCCCCATGGCCAAAAGATCCTGAAGCCAGGCTCCTATCACATTAAAGGTCAAAAAGAATACCAAACCCATGATTATGATAAAAATGGGAACAGCCGTGTATTTGCCGGTGAGGATCCGATCCAGTCTCTGGGACTTTGCCCGACCCTTGTTCTCCTGTGGCTTTGTCACACATTCCCTGCATACCTTTGTGATGAAGGAAAAACGCATGTCGGCAATGGCAGCATTTTTATCCATCCCACACTCGTGCTCCATCTGAATGGTAAGGTGCTCCAAGAGCTCTTTTTCATTCTGATCAAGGGAAAGGGCCTCAAGCACCCTCTCATCCCCTTCGATCAGCTTGCTGGCAGCAAACCGCAGGGGCAGGCCCGCCTTTTTGGCATGATCCTCGATAAGGTGCATCACCGCATGGAGACAGCGGTGAATGGCTCCGCCATGGTCATTGATGTCGCAAAAATCCTGGCGTGAAGGCTTTTCCTGATATTTTGCTATATGGACTGCATGCTCCACCAGCTCGTGGATACCGAACTTTTTTGCGGCTGAAATGGGTACCACCGGCGTGCCCAAAAG
>CAMOFS010000242.1 GCA_946613735.1 uncultured Lachnospiraceae bacterium
AAAAAGCCATCTTCATCACTTTCGGAAACACCTGCCTCGGTGAAATGAAATCTCGGATCCTTATATATGGGCAGGGACTTAACAAATGCTACTGAGGCAGGATTTGGATCATAGGCAAAGATCTCCGCATTTGTCCTTTTCAGTATAGTCTCCGAAAAGGACAGATCCTCCCCTGTGCCAAAGGAATAGACTATGGGCCGGTCGCATTCCTTCAGGGGCTTTTCATAGACAAAGTGTCCGCCGTAGTTACTGCCGTAATGCTTAATGGGGTAACAGATCACGTCACGGCGGTCTCTGTCGTCCGAAATACCGAATACTGCCTCTACCGTCCATCTGATAAAGCTTTTGAGCGGATTTATGATACCGAAAAGCCTTGACTGGATATCCTTCAGCTCATACACATGATCGCCGCTCGGATCGCATTCGATCCTGTTGGCACCCAAATAAGCCGCAGCGGCCTTATTATAAGGGTTATCTGCACTATCCATGCCTATTCCCATGGTCGTGTCCCATGTTATCGACCTGTCCCCTGCTATTGCTTCATAGAAAGGCGGTACTAAAATATCCTTCACACGAACCAATGGCTTATCAATATTAACATTGATAAACCTTATCTGCTTCTTGATCTGATCCCTGACATCCGCATCCACGATGAGGCTTGATAATACCCACAGTGCATATGCAGCAGCGGCTGATATACCAAGACACTTTGCCCGGGAGCTCCACATGGCAAAGGGCGGGATATCAAGTCTGTTTGCGGCGATCAGGGCAGCGGCCAGAAGGTAGATGATGGAAGCATAGGTCGCCCTCCTCGGATACTCGGGAGACAGCATCATGACCGAGGGTATCGCAAATATGACTGTTTCCAGACCCGCAATATAGATATCCGTTTTGTGATCCCGTTTGCCCTTCAGGAAATACGCTATCACCGGAAGCTGTAAGGGAAGCTCGCGCAGGATGGTCGTTAGGAACCCTTCCTTAAACCACTTCATAAACATCACGGGCGTATACAGATACTCTTCGGAGACATAGCCCGGAAGCGACATCAGATCATCCGGCGTGGTATGGCTGAAATCATATTCGGTCTCCAGTTTTCTCCTGTTGCCGGGAGACATAATGAGAAGCAGCAGTCCGAGAGCAGCTCCTGCAAGACCCCAGCCCATAAAGGCTTCATATTTTTTGCTCTTCAGGGCATGGAGGGTCTCCATTGAGGCAAAGAGCAGGGAGGCACCCGCACCGGTCTCGGTGGACCACCCGGACAGCAATCCCGAAAGAAAGCTGAGAGCCCCGGGGAGAGATACCTTATTCCCATGATAGTGCATGGAATAGGGCAGCACAAAGAGTGACTGCATGATCCCCATCCATAAATAGTTCATGGCACCTGTGATCCAAAAGCAGGTTGCCGAAAGATGCGGAGCACAGCCAAAGAACCCTGCCGTAAGGAGCAGTGCTTCTTTGGGAGAGAGACTGAGCGGATTCACCGGTTTCCCCTTTGCTATAGAGGCAGAGAGCCAGGGCTGAAGAAGCAGCATCAGGGTATTTAGCCGATCAAAGTATTTTTTATCTTCCGGTATGAGTGAGATCTGTACCAGAGATTCCGCAAGCGTCCTGCCGTCCCATGTCTTATAATGGGATATCTGGGATTCTATAAGATTTTTCAGGTTCCTGACTTTTATGTATTTTTGATTCCCGAAAGCCAGATTTCCGTTATGCTTTCCATCCCAGATAAAGGCATAGGGGTAATCATCCGCGTACATGGGAAGGAGCCTGTTTTTTAAGTACATGACGGCACCAAAGGAAGCAAATACCCCCGCGCTCTTAAGAGCGGAGCCGGTGCCGGTTTTTTTTAAGGCTCTGACCTTACCTTTGAGCTGCCTGCTCACCTTCCCTATCAGCTTTCTTCTCTGTTTTCTGTTTATCATATATTAGCCACTCCGCCCTTTCATGACTGCTTTTTTTCAGCTCTGTTTGTATTAACGGCCAGTCTTCTGTAGGGAATGATAAAGCTTGCCCTGTTATATCCCGCGGTCTGCTGGTATTTGCTCTCGTCAAAGTCCTCTATAAGCGAAGTGATCAGGAAGGTACGGAGGTTCTCCGGCACCGCGTCTGGATCGGCAATATCAATATTTTTACCATCGCTCCACAGTACCAGCTGGAGACTCTCGGGGTTACAGGTTATGAATACATCTATATTTACGTCCTTTTCACCGGAATTGGCATCGTGTATCATAACGCTCATATCCTCGATAAAGAGCATTGAAAGATTCACAGCTCTCCCCGGCACCTTCTTTTCTCTTAAGAAAGCCTCTACCCTGTCCCTTGCATCCATGATCTCATCCACAACTGCCCTGTAGCTCATATTTATGGAATTGTCACTGCCTACGTCAAGCAGGAAGGGAAACTGCTTCCTGCCATATAGTGCTAATATGACAGCTGCCATGATCGCAACACTTATATATGTGCAGACGGCCTCCCCTGCCCATATGCCGTAAATACCAAAACCAAAGGCAAGCATGACATTGGATACAAACCTGATAAGGAATGAATCAAAGAAATGACCGACAATATTCAACATATATTTTCCAATATTAATATAATAATCCAGAAAGAGCTCATTTACAATAACAGCAACGACAGATAAAGATGTCAGGCGGCAGGCCCATGTGGTGAGCCTTATCATTTCACTGCCCTTTACGCCGAATAAAACCGGAAGCAACGGAGCAACGATCCAGATCACCCCTACAAAGATCACTCCCAACACAAGAGTGATCTTTAAGGAATACTTGAAAAGGCTCTTCATCGCACCTTCATTCCTGTCCCCCCTGTATGAGATCAGCATGGTTTTCATGGCATCACCTACTCCTCCGCCTATAAGCATCATCTCATACACGAGCTCGGCAACAGCAATGACTACAAGATATTCCCCCCCGTACATTCTTGTGATGAACATATTGATGAGAAAGGCATAGGCGCAGTCAAAGAGGTTATTTGCGGAATCGGCTGCACCGATAATGATCATCTCACGGGTTTCGGTTGAATCAAAGGAAAATATGGGATTTATCCTGTGCTCTTTACTC
>CAMOFS010000243.1 GCA_946613735.1 uncultured Lachnospiraceae bacterium
TATATCCTTCTGCCCGGGCGTCATCTATAAAGCTTCCCAGTATCTGTGTATTTGTAGCCGAAACCGCATGTAAAAGATAGATGGCTCCGGGATGCAGGTTGTCCTCAAGCTTTTTTAAGGCTGATGTAGGATCAGGCTGCTTGTCGGGATCCCAGTCCGCGTGTGCAAAGCTCCAAAACACGGAGCGGTAACCACAGTTTTGAACTACCGCAAGAGACTGCTCGGAATATATCCCCGCCGGGTATCTGAAAAGGAACATATCGTAATCAAAGTTTTCCTTGATATAACTGTGAAGCTCCTTCACCTCATTGGTCTGGTAGTCCAAACTGTGAGCAGGCAGCCCGTCTGCAGGATGATGGACTGAGTGATTACCCACTATATGGCCCTCTTTTATCATCCTCTTTACGAGATCACCGTTGGCCTCGGCATAGGGCTTTGTTACAAAAAATACAGCCTTAACCTTTTTTGCCTTTAGGGTGTCTAAGATCTGGGAGGTATACCCGTTTTCATACCCCTCATCAAAGGTGAGGTAGATCTTCTTTTTGTGGGTCGGTATGATAAAATCTGCATTTAGTGAGCCATAATTACTCTGTGCAGTAAGCGCCGGAGTGGGTCTGTTGTATTCATCCCTCGGTCCTCCGAATCCCCAGCTCAATTTGGTGTTACTCTTTGAAGCAGGGTCTATTGTAGTATATTTCAGTACCTGTCCCTTATTCTTTTTTTTCTTCTTCTTTTTCTTTGCCTCTACAGTGTTGACCTCTGAAGACTCCGCATCGACCCCTTCGGAGGTCCCGGCATCCGGGGTGACTTCTTCGGAAGCCTCTGACAAAGTTTTGTCCTCTACTGAAGAAACCTCACCACCGGAACATGCGCATAGTCCAAAGATCAGAAAAGCTATAACACATAAAGATAATATTCTTCTCATATTCTATTTTGCCACAATATTTACTATCTTACCGGGAACGTAGATCTCCTTGATGATCTCTCCTGTAAGCCTGTCACCCAGCATCTCCTTAGCTGCAGCAATGGCTTCATCCTTGGAGCAGTCCTTGGGGATGGAGATGGTACCGCGCATCTTGCCGGATACCTGCACTCCGATCTCGATCTCATCCGCCTCCATGGCTGCCTTGTCATAAGCGGGCCAGCCGGCTTCAAAGACAGATGTGTCATGTCCCAATACCTCGTAAAGCTCCTCAGCGATATGAGGTGCAAAGGGAGCCAAAAGTACAGCAAATGTAGTCAGTGTCTCCTTATCGATGCCGCCATTTTTTGCTAATGCAGTCAAATTGTTGCAGTGCTCCATAAAGCCTGATACAACAGTATTCAAGCTAAAGCTCTCAAGACGTGTGGTAATGTCATAGATGAGGAGGTTCCTCTCACGGATAAGCTCCTTAGAGGGCTTAATATCATCATCCTTGTGAGCGTCAACCAACTTCCAAAGCTTTGCCAGGAATCGGTATACTCCGTCGATACCCCTGTCATCCCACTCGGAATCCAACTCGGGAGGACCTACAAAAAGTTCATATAATCTTAAGGAATCGCAACCATAGTCCTCTACCAGCTCATCGGGAGATACCACATTGCCCTTTGACTTTGACATCTTGATGCCATTTTTACCGGTGATCATGCCCTGGTTGAATAGCTTTGTAAAGGGCTCTTCAAAATCAACGGCACCTATATCATATAAAAACTTGGTATAGAATCTTGCATATAAAAGGTGAAGGACCGCATGCTCCACGCCACCGATATACATATCTACCGGCAGGTACTTGTCAGCCTTTTCCTTGCTCACCAGCTCCTTGTCATTGTGGCTGTCCACATAGCGCAAGAAGTACCAGGACGAGCCTGCCCACTGGGGCATGGTGTTGGTCTCACGCTTTGCAGGCTTTCCGCACTTGGGGCACTTGCAGTTGACCCAGGAGTCGATGGCAGCCAGTGGACTTTCGCCTGTACCTGTAGGCTCGTATGACTCTACATCAGGCAAAAGCAAAGGCAGCTCCTCTTCGGGTACGGGCACGCATCCACAGTCGTCACAGTGAACGATGGGAATAGGCTCACCCCAGTATCTCTGACGGGAGAATACCCAGTCGCGGAGCTTGTAGTTTACTGTGGCACGTCCAAGGCCTGCCTTTTCTATCATGTGAGGTGCTTCCTTTTTAAGGACTGCTGACTCCATGCCATTCCAGTCACCGGAGTTTATCATGGTACCCACAGCATCTGTGTAGGCCTCTGTCATATCCTTAATCTCCTCACCGTCCTTGGCGATAACCTGGATGATGGGGATGTCAAACTTTTTGGCAAACTCAAAGTCTCTGTCGTCATGTGCAGGAACACACATGATGGCTCCCGTACCGTAGTCAGCCAGAACATAGTCAGAAAGCCAGATGGGAGTCTTGGCTCCGTTAAGAGGATTTATGGCATAGCTTCCGGTAAACACACCGGTCTTTTCCTTATCCTGAAGACGATCTACAGATGACTTAAGCGAGGTCTGATAAATATAGTCCTCTACTGCCGCCCTGGTCTCGTCTGTAGCCAGATCCTTTGCCAGCGCATGCTCGGGAGCCAGCACCATAAAGGTGGCTCCGTAAAGAGTATCGGGACGTGTGGTATAAACAGTGATCTTTTCATCGCGTCCGTCTATTGCAAAATCAACCTCAGCGCCATAGGACTTGCCGATCCAGTCGGTCTGCATCTTTTTAACTTTTTCAGGCCAGTCCAGCTTGTCCAGATCACCTAAAAGCCTGTCAGCATACTCAGTGATCTTAAGCATCCACTGCTTGAGGTTCTTTTTGGTAACATCGGCACCGCAGCGCTCACACTTTCCGTTTACGACCTCTTCATTTGCCAGGCCGGTCTTACAGCTGGGGCACCAGTTTATGGGCATCTCCTTTTCATAGGCGAGACCTTTTTTAAACATCTGAACAAAGATCCACTGGGTCCACTTGTAAAAAGCGGGGTCGGTGGTATTGACCTCCATATCCCAGTCATACACCGCTGCAATCTGCTTGATCTGACGACGGATATTGTTTATATTCTCCTCTGTGGACTTTGCGGGATGTACGCCCATCTTTAT
>CAMOFS010000244.1 GCA_946613735.1 uncultured Lachnospiraceae bacterium
CCTCGGTGATATAATCCCTGAACTCATAGGGAAGATTGTATAATAGCTGCTCCTCATTCATCAGAGGCATGGTTACGGGCCTTATATATACCCGTTCCCCGGAAAAAACAAAGGCTGCCTTGCTGGCGCGGATGCCGTTTTCCTTTATGGAGGTACGCAGAAACTCGCCCATGGTCTCCGGGGAGACTATCCTTCCCTCTATAACAAGGTTCTCAGGCATGTCCAAAACTAACACTTTTTTAACACGCCTGCCATTCATTAGAGCAAGTTTCAGTCTTTTGTGTCCAACGTCAATTCCCAATATAGTCTGTGCCATCAGTTGCTCCTTTTTCTAAATAAGTCCCATATACCAGGTTTTTATGTCTTCCCCCCATAATAGCATAAAATACGTCCCTAGGGCAATAAAAGGCCCAAAGGATATACTTTTGCTTTTTAAAAGGGCTGTGGCCAAAAGGCCTGTTATGCATGCTATCATCACACCAAAAAGTGTGGGTAAAAAGCCCAGATAGAGCCCGACAACTGCAAAAAGCTTGATGTCGCCACCTCCCAGGCTTTCTTTTTTTAGTATCTTATCCATCAAAAGCGACAGGCCTAAAAATGCCGCACCGTAAACCAGTCCCGCGGCCACATGGACAAGTATGGTTTTGATATCACCATATACCTGCCATGCACTTAATACCCATGCCAGAGCCGAGATGATAAGAGTCCCGTCCGGGATCTCACGGATATCTATATCCACCATCGACAGGCAAAACAGACAGGACACAAAGACCAGATCCCTGAGTGTGATAACAGATATCCCACCTTTTATGTAGCATCCCAAAAACAGCACTCCGCATACCAGCTCGGTGATGGGATATCTTATGGATACCTTTTCATTGCAATACCTGCACCGTCCTCGTGATAGGATGTAGCTAAGCACAGGGATCAGGTCTATCGCGCCCAGCTCATGTCCACAGGTGGTGCACCGGCTCCTTCCCCGTAAAAAGCTTTCCTTACGTGCGATACGATAAGCTGCGCAGTTTAGAAAGGATCCAAATACCAGTCCCAGTATGAAGGTGACCACTCCAAAGTATATATCGTAAATTACTTCCATTGTCTTGAGGTTCCTCGCCAAATGGATTGCTTCGCAATCCGGATCATCTTCCTACATGCCCTGATACATGGAGAAGATAGCTATGTAGATCGCCAATACGATATATCCGGCAAAAACTGCGATGACCACAAGTATAGCCGGCTCCAGCTTTGCCAGGGCTGCATTGATGGCCGTGGCCAGTTCTGAATCATAGTATGCCGCTACGGTCTTAAGGGTCTCCTCCATCTCACCGGTCTCCTCGCCCACGGCAGTCATGTCCGTAAGTATATCCGGCATCACACCTGAGTCTCTCATGGACTCGCCTAGGCTGTGGCCCTCCTCGATCAGTCCCGTAAGCTTACCGATCTCCTGTGACAGGTAATAGTTGTCCATGGCATTGGCAGTGATGCTGACCGACTTGGTAAGGGGAAGTCCGGCTCCTATCATGGTAACCAGTGTATTGGCAAACTGGCTGGCTCCGTTGAGGGTCTGGATCTCTCCGAGCACCGGCATTTTAAGCGCCATCTTGGCTAACTTAAGCCGCCCTTCCTCGGTATTGGAGTAAAACTTATATGCCAGAAAACCTCCAATAAAGATTATGGCAAGTAATGCCCAGTAATGCTGGAAGAAACCGGAGATAGCGATAAGGCTCTGGGTGATGGCAGGAAGCTCGGCATCCTGCTCCGCAAAAATGTCGGTAAAGGTAGGGATGACCTTGACCATCATGACTATGACCACGATGATACCTATGACCAGCACGAAGCTGGGGAAAGCCAGGGCACCCTTGACCTTTGCAGCTATCTTTGTCTGCTTGTCAAAGTGCTCGTACATGGAGTTGAAGGCCGCGTCCAGATTACCGGACTCTTCACCTGCGCGGATGGACTCCACGAAGGATAAAGGAAGTATACCCTTGCCGTTTTCCTCAAAGCTGGCCGCAAGGGAGCGTCCTGCCTCCACGTCGGTTCTGACCTTTTCGAGTATCTTTTTTAAGGTCTTGTCAGTAGTCTTGTCATAGATAAGGTTCACTGCCCGTCCAATGGGCACTCCCGATTTAAGGATTATGGCAAACTGGGAGCACATAACTGTAAAGGCCTTGGGATCCAGCCTCTTGCCACCTATGTCCATGGTCAAAAGGCTTTCCTTTTTTTCCTTGACCTCGGATACCTTTACTACAATGTCATATTCCTGCTTGATGCGGTCTATGGCATCCATCTCGTTGTAGCCCTCTATGACACCGGAAACCTTGGCTCCGGATTTTGAAATCGCCTGGTATTTGTAAGTGATCATTTTCTGCCTCTTAAAGATTCTTCGCTTCGCTCAGAATGACATCTAATCACCCCTGTCATCCTGAGGGCGTAGCCCGAAGGATCCTAAATCGAATTCTTTTTAACGTAGTTCTCGTCATGCGCATAATGAAGCGCTGTTTCCTTGGTGATGTCTCCCGCGCGCACCAGTCTGCAAAGAGCCTGGTCCATGGTCTGTCCGCCGATGGTGGCCGAGGTGGCTACCGCATTGGCGATCTGGGGTGTGTTTCCGCCCCTTATCAGGTTCCTGATAGCGTCTGTTACTATCATAAACTCGGCAGCCAGGGCACGTCCGCCGCCCTTTTTCGGCATGAGCTGCTGGGTCAGTACAGCCACCAAAGTCATGGAAAGCTGCAGTCTGATCTGGTTCTGCGCAGCCTCCGGGAATACCTGTACCATACGGTCGATAGAGTCGGCGGCACTGCCGGTATGCAGTGTACCGAAAACCAGGTGTCCGGTCTCAGCTGCGGTGATAGCCGTCTCGATGGTATCGCGGTCACGCATCTCACCGATAAGTATAACGTTGGGATCCTCACGCAGGGAAGCCCTCAGACCCTCGGCAAAGCTCTTGGTATCCTTGCCAACCTCGCGCTGGTTGATAGCGCACAGGTCAGGCTTGTAAATATACTCCACGGGATCCTCCAATGTAACAATATGGCTCC
>CAMOFS010000245.1 GCA_946613735.1 uncultured Lachnospiraceae bacterium
TGTCCGTGACCTTTTTGAGGATGCGAAAAAGAATGCCCCCTGTATAGTTTTTATCGATGAGATAGACGCGGTAGCCAGAAAGCGCGGCTCGGGTATGGGCGGCGGACATGATGAAAGAGAGCAGACCCTTAACCAGATTTTGGTAGAGATGGACGGTTTTGGTGTAAACGAAGGCATCATAGTTATGGCGGCTACCAACCGTGTAGATATATTGGATCCCGCCATCATGCGTCCCGGTCGTTTTGACCGCAAGGTTTTCGTGGGCCGACCCGATGTCAGGGGCCGTGAGGAGATCCTCAATGTTCATGCCAAAAACAAGCCCCTTTCCGATGATGTGGATCTTAAGCAGATAGCCCAGACTACTGCCGGCTTTACGGGAGCAGATCTGGAGAACCTTTTAAACGAGGCGGCCATCGCCACTGCAAAGGACAACCGGGCTTATCTTACACAAAAGGATATCAAAAACTCCTTTGTAAAGGTGGGTATCGGTACCGAGAAGCGTTCCAAGGTCATTTCCGAAAAGGAGAAAAAGATAACTGCCTATCACGAGGCGGGGCATGCCATACTTTTCCATGTGCTTCCGGATGTGGGGCCGGTTTATTCCGTATCCATCATTCCCACAGGCCAGAGTGCTGCAGGCTATACCATGCCTCTGCCTGAAAAGGATGAGATGTTCAACACCAAGTCCAAGATGATGCAGAATATTGTGGTTGATTTCGGCGGCAGGGTTGCAGAGGAGCTGATCTTTGGAGATGTTACCACCGGAGCTTCGCAGGATATCAAGCAGGCCACAGCTACTGCCAGACATATGGTTACCAGATTCGGTTTTTCGGATCGCATAGGACCCATAGACTACCATATGGATGAGGACGAGGTGTTTTTGGGCAGAGATTACGGCCATGTGAAGAGCTACAGTGAAGAAGTGGCGGCAGCCATCGACGAGGAGGTCAGCCGCATCATTGATGAGTGCTATGACAGGGCAAAGAGTATCATCGGTGAGCATATGGATGTACTTCACAGCTGTGCGAAGCTTCTCATTGAAAAGGAAAAGATCTCCCGCAAGGAGTTTGAAGAGCTTTTCGGAGACCAGGTTTTTGAGAAGAGTGAAGACGTTTTAAACCGCGAGGGAGTGGCTGTAGAGGACTGATCAGGTGGGCATGAAGCTATTTTAGATAATATGCACAAAAGTTTTTTTAATCTTTTAGCATGTTTGTGCACACTTTGTAGGAGAATGGGGATATAATTACATTCGTAAAAACCCCCCAATACATTTTATTTTTACTATCCCCCATAGTAAAAATACCTTCTCCTAAAAAGACAGCGCAAGCTGTCTTTTTAACGTATACGGGAGATTAAAGCACGAAGCGCGTAGCCATGATTCCGTATACAATATCCCGGTGGAACGGGGGAACGGAGGACTTATGAACCGCGATGCGATTTTTTCTGACGGTACAATAAGATACAGGCAGCCGGAGGAGCCGGCGGCAGGCAGTGATGTTATTATCCGCATCCGCCTTGACCGCCATGATTTCGTCACCTGTACTTTGGTCCTCGATGACGGACGCAGGCTTCCCATGTATTACGACAGCCAGTCCGGGGAGTTTGCTTTTTATCAGGTTTCACTTTCACTTACCGAAAAAAGGGTATTTTATCATTTCGAAATAAGATGCGGCAGGGAGTACGTTTTCTACGACAGATTCGGCGTAACCGATGATTTCCGCATCCAATACAGATTTTCCATTATGCCCGGCTTTTCCACGCCCGATTGGGCCAAGGGAGCCGTCATGTATCAGATCCTGGTGGATCGCTTTTGCAATTCCGATGACGGCAATGATGTTTTAGACGGCGAATATCACTATATTTCCATGCACTCAAAGCGGATACGTGACTGGAACACCAATCCTTCAAACTTTGACGTTGCCTGCTTTTACGGCGGCGATCTGCAGGGCGTATATGACAAGCTGGATTATCTGAAGAGCCTGGGCATAGAAGTCATTTATTTTAATCCCCTTTTCGTATCCCCTTCCAACCACAAATACGACGCCCAGGATTATGACCATATTGATCCACACTATGGCAAGATAGTGGTTGATGACGGTGATGTTTTGGCAGAGGATGACTACGACAACAGGCACGCCACAAGATATATCAGACGTACCACAGACAGGCGAAACCTCAATGCTTCCAACGAGTTTTTTGCAAGCCTTGTGGCTGCAGCCCACGAGAGGGGTATGAAGGTGATCCTGGACGGAGTCTTCAATCACTGCGGTTCCTTCAATAAGTGGCTGGACAGAGAGAGGATATATGAAGGTCAGGAGGGCTATGAACCGGGTGCATATGTCACCAAGGACAGCCCATACCGGGAGTTCTTCCATTTTTACGAGGAGGACAAATGGCCCTACAACTATACCTATGACGGATGGTGGGGACACGACACCTTGCCAAAGCTTAATTATGAGGGCAGTGCGGATCTGACAAATTACATCCTTCGCATAGGTGCCAAATGGGTATCGCCGCCCTACAACTGTGATGGCTGGAGACTGGATGTGGCGGCAGATCTGGGACACAGTGAGGAGTACAATCACCGTTTCTGGCAGGCATTTAGGACGGTGGTGAAGCGCGCCAATCCCAATGCTGTGATACTGGCGGAACACTATGGTGATGCGTCAGCCTGGCTGGAGGGTACACAGTGGGACACCATCATGAATTACGATGCATTTATGGAGCCCATTTCCTTCTTTTTGACAGGTATGGAAAAGCACTCCGACAGGATAGACGAGAGCGCCATCGGGGACGGCAAGCGCTTTGAGGTTACCATGCTCCACTGCATGACAGCGTTTATGACCCCTTCACTGCACATTGCCATGAACGAGCTTTCAAACCATGATCACTCCAGATTTTTGACCAGGACCAATCACAAGGTGGGCCGGGTGGATCAGCTGGGCAGCAAGGCTGCGTCAGAGGGAATCAGTGTACCGGTTTTCAAGCTGGGAGACATGATGCAGATGACATGGCCCGGAGCACATACTGTTTACTA
>CAMOFS010000246.1 GCA_946613735.1 uncultured Lachnospiraceae bacterium
ACACTCATTATGCAACAGCGCTCCTGCAGTACTCCAGAAATTCATCACGGGGCAGAGGCTTTGAGAAATAATAGCCCTGGAAAAACTCAACCCCGACACGGTTTAACTCAGCCCTTTGTGCCTCTGTCTCCACACCCTCACAAACTATGGGGATGGACAGACCGTGTACCATGTTTACTATGTTTTCCATAAGACCTCTGGCTGCATCATTATTGTCCGCATTCCAGAGTATGGACTTGTCCATCTTTATGATGGAAAACTTCATCTCATACAAAGAGGCTATATTTGATACGCCGGTTCCGTAATCGTCGAGAGAAAATGAAAAGCCCGCCTCCTTAAGCTTGTTTATGGTAGCACGGAAAATATCCGCACTCTTTTCTGCCGTGGACTCGGTGATCTCTAAATTGATCTGGCCAGGAGTGACAGACCAGGTGTCCATGGCCCTGATAAAGTCCTGATCCAGATCCTGCTTCATACACTGGATGGGAGATACATTTACCTCCACATAGTCTATGCCCGCATCAGACATCTCACCATCGGATAAGTCACGGCATACCTGTTCAAAAACCTGATACCCTAAGTCTATGATAAGTCCCTTGGCCTCAGCCACCGCAATAAACTCATCCGGCGGTATAAATCCAAGCTGCTCATCATAGAGTCTGGCAAGTGCCTCTGCACTCCTTATGCATCCCTTTGTATTGTCATAGATAGGCTGATAATACACCTGGAAGGTCCGGTCGTGTATGGCACGTTTTATCGCCTCCTCAACAGCAACTCGCCGCTTTACCCTGTCGAAATCATCGCCCTGATATATCCTGGTCTCGGTCACCACATCCTCCGGCTTCGTGTCGGTAATGGCCATGATGTCTTCATAATCCCTGGCCTCCTGGGGCACTAAGATAGCAAAGATCTCCACCTCCACATCGAGTCCCAATCCCACGCCTCCGATCTCACCGGAGGTAAAACCGGTTTTTATATGCTCTGCCACGTCTATGGTCTCTTTTGGATCCATTACCAAAAGACCAAAAACGCCGTGCCGTAGATGGTAGCAATAATGCCTTTTTACAAAGCCGGCCTGTCTCATCCATTTTGCAATATTTGTCTCCAGCTCCGCCATACCTGACATACCAAGGGTGCTTTCCACATCACCGGCATTGATAAGCCTGAAGGTGATAACGCCAAAACGGGCTCCGGCATTGATAAACTGGGCAGTATCAGCCTCAAACACCTCGCGATGATAAAGGCCGGTGCGGTTGTCACGAAGCTCCTCAGTACTCTCTACTGTAGATATGATGCCGATAAGGCCTACGGACTCAAAGAAGGACTCCAGTACTAAAGTGGGTTCTATCATCTGTATGACCACACCGATGGTGCAAAGGATCATGAACACAAAAAGCCCTCTGACACGCTTCTTTCCAACCGATTTTCTGAAGGTAAAGATAAGTGCCAAAACAATAATAAGGTACAAAAGCGCAATAGAGTACTCCACCCATATACCTTCACCCCTGTGATATACTCCCAGCGCATCAACCCTGAAGCACCAGTTTGTCCATGGATTGGCGGTCAAAAGGACATAAAAAACCATGACGGGAGCCCCAATAATGATCTTGTGCAAAAGCGGTACCTTGGTCCAGATACCCGCTATCTCAAGCACAAACAGTACAAGAAGGTAGGGCAACAGACAGTGCAGATAATGATAGACCATATCCGCAGCAAAGGTAAGCGAGTGGTTACGCTCAATATCCAAAAACGTAAAAAGCTGATAGTCGCCGACAAGCGATGCTAAGGTACTGATTAAAAGATCATAGATAACGATCAAAAGGATCTTGTTTTTACGGCGCAAAAAACCCTTGCTCCTCATAATGAAAAGACAGAGCATAAATACGGCAGATGCTGCTATATAATAATGAAACACATTGTTCATATCCTAAGTTAGATCCATCCTGTATCAGTCTAAGAAGGTAATACCCTCGCCATAATAATCATCAAGTCCTCTAAAATCATACCCCATGGCACCGTATTTTTCAATAAAAGTTTTTGTAGCCTCTCGGCAAAGGCGCCTATAAACAAATCTATTACATGCGATAAAAGTGTACCTCGGCTGAGGCGCTGCACACCTCCGGTGTATCGTCTATTGCGTTTTTAAGAACACAAAAATCTGTAAAGTCATTCTTCTTAAGCCACTCTTCAAAGACCACGCGGTACTTATCGTCCAGGCAGTACATGGTCTTTAATATGATGTCGTCTCCGTACTGGGCCTCATCCCAGTCATACAGGTTTAGTGCAACTTCCAGCATCTTCCCCAAAAGCTGTGATGCCACGCCGATGTTTCTGTACTCCTGTTCTGTCCATATGCTTAAGAGGTTAATGTCACCGTTGTCCTCCAGATCCGCAATGATCGCAGCCACCGGCTTTTCATCCATACAGGTGGATATACAGATATACCCGGACTCCATATCATCCTGCTGACTTAACTCCTCATATACCATAGGAAGGATAAGGTCTTTATAGCTATCAAGTTCCTCTTTTATGATCTCCTTATATGTGATCTTCACTTTAATTCTCACCTCCCTCATTTCTAAGCTTATCGATCTCGGCGACAAGCCAGCTCTTAAGCCCGGAGTCTCCCATCATAAGATCAGAAAGGCTGTTGGCATCCGCATTGCCTGTGACTCCAAACACATTGCCGCATGCGCTTTGTATGCATGCAAACCCGATTATGTCCATAAAGTTCATTGCCAGTGCCTCGGTAGGATCCTTTTTCCCCTGTATAAATGCCTTTAGGATCCTGTCCGCCATATTGCGGTTTAGTTCAAGCTGCGCCTTTGTGTAATCATCGATCATCTGCTTTAGCTTCCCCTGATCATTAATTTCACCAAGCTTAAGCTTTTGAAATCCTCCGAAGACCTGTTCCAATATCACTCCCTGGTATGTGGTGGAGGCGCCATTAGTCGTGACCAGATCGCCCCATATCCGCTCCCCGTCCTTAACAGATCTTTCCATGGCAGGAAGCTCAGAAAATGCATAGCTT
>CAMOFS010000247.1 GCA_946613735.1 uncultured Lachnospiraceae bacterium
TCATTACCGGCGGCTGGTTACCTATCATCCTCTGGTTCTGCTCTATAGCTGTAAGGGTGCGCTGCATACCTGAAAAAGCATTATTGATCTCATTAAGCTTGTTCTCCAGATTACGGTTCTGGGTATTCAGCTCATCCATAATATCCTTGTTATTGGATTTTAGCTTGTCCTCAAACTCAATAACCTTTTCAAAGAGTGCATCATTAGAATTCAACAGTGCATCTGCATTTTCCTTGCTTCGGGAAATAGTGATCTTGGCGACGGCCTTTTGTGCCTCAATAATCTCCTCGGCCGGTATGGATCCACCGGATCCTTCCTTTTCCAGTCTGGCCATCCTCTGCTGCAGCTCATCGAAGTTCTTTTTTATGATGAGATACTGGGCTTTCTGGGCTCTGGCTATCTCGTCATAATCTTCCTTGTCCTGCTCTTTTGTGCGTCTACTGATGGAAAGCATGGAATTGATCATTACAAAAAGTGAGACCACCAGCATCACCGCCAATACAGCGACTATGAAATAGCTGTCTGAGTAAAACATCAGAACATATCCTACAGTCACTAAAAGCAGTGCGCAAATGATCCCTGCACCTACGGCAAAAAGCTTATCCTTGAGTATCTGCTTATCTGCGTTCTCTCTTCCTCTCTCGTGATCCATGACTCACCCCCGAAATTTTTTTTGAAAAAATGTAACAAAGTCACAGCCGTATTACACGACTGTGACCACCAAGACAAGAAACGTCCACGAGAGGATTCGAACCTCCGACCTACCGCTTAGGAGGCGGTCGCTCTATCCAGCTGAGCTACGCAGACTTATATATAAAGTACAATGTACCCTACATCTTAATCAAGCACGGACTCTTCCCTGCATCCAAATATCACCCTTAAACCGTCTGCCAATGGCCGGCTCTCCCAAGAGATCCCTCTCATTTATACAGACCTCAAACACCATATCATTGCAGTTAAGTGTCATAATAAAAAGAGCTTCCATGGTATAGTGATTGAGGATCTTTCTGATATCCATGATCTCTCCCAAAACGGAATACTTGTCACTCTCAATGCCATTGGGCATAAAGTAGGTATTCACCAGGGAAAGGACATCCTCACTACCTATACGACGTGCTATAGAGTTATAAATGTCCATATCGTCAAGAGTAAGCTGCTCAAACGCATCCTGGTCACCGACCCTTGCGGCGGCCACCAACTCCTGTCGTCGGCTACTGGCTTCCTTGCCCACGGCCTTGACCTGCTCGGTACGCTCTATGGGTAAAAGTATCTTGCCACTGGATGCTAAACCCGAAAGCCTGACTCCTCCGAAATCGACCTTTTGAGTATTGCGCTGATCCGACTCTAAAACCACCATCATATCCTGTACGAAAAACACAAGATCGACGCCGAGCCTGGGCTCCTCACAGATGCCCAAAAAACTCTCCCTGTCGGACTCCTTGACCATCTCTACCTCTATGTAGGTAGATAGCGCATTGGCCTGTCTGTATGGAAAATAATAATCCATCACGAAGCGATCATTTTCATCATAGGTACCCCGAAAGGCAATCCCCATACCGGAGACAACCTCCTTGCGAAGCTCAGAGTATTCATACCCCTCGGAATCAAGAGCGGTATCGGAATAATCCGGATGACGCATCGCATCATGGAAGATCGCGGACAACTCAGATCTGCCTATATTCCTGAAACCAATAGATCGCATGTATCCGTGCATATAATTACCTTCCAAACTAAATCTAATTTATTATAAACTATCTTGGAATAACTTGCAACGCAAGTTAGGCATTTTTTACCCTATGATTTCTTATTGAGAGCCTTTTCCAAGGCTTCGGCCTCCTCATCAGAAAGACCTATGATGGAATTGCCGTCTATGATCTCCTTCATGTAGTTGTAGCAGCCCTCTCTGGAGTGAACGATGTTGATGATAAAGCCATCATTTTTATCGTTGAGCATACAAAGGGCACAGGACAATTTGCCACCCATTTCATCGAGAGCATCATATTTCACAAGGCCGAACTTCTGAAAACAGTTCTTCAAAGTCTCAAAGATGCTGTTGATGTTGCGTTCATTTGAGGCGTTGGACTTGATAAGATCATCAAGCTGCTCCAAACGATAAATAAGTGTATCCTCCAATGATTTGGCAGTCTTCCCCCTCATAAAGATATCGTATTTTTTCTTGAGGCCGGACAGCTTGGTCATATTAATGATCAAAAGGATCAAAAGCACCAGAACTACGGCTGCCAGTCCTATTACTACATAATCCACGGATATTCCCAAATATGATTCTATCATTTTTCACCTCGAATATGTGTTCGTATTATGCCTGCAGTTTATCTACTATCATATCAAGCTCATCAGGATTATAGTATTCTATCTCAATCCTGCCTCGCTTGCCATCCTTTGCGATTATACTCACCTTTGTACCAAGTGTCTGCTTAAGCTTTTCTTCCAATTCGGAATATACCGCAGCCAGCTTCGGATCAAGGCCATCCTTTTTTTCGGATGACTTCTCTGTGGGCTTTTTCTGGAGGTTTTTAATCTCCTTTTCCAGATCACGGACAGTAAGTCCTTCATCCATAACCCTCTCTGCCATACGGACCTGCTCGTCATGATCACTAATGGATAAAATGGTCCTTGCATGGCCCGATGAGAGATTACCATCTATGACCATCTGCTGAACCTTTTCATCCAGCTTCAAAAGCCTGATGGAATTGGTGATCACAGTGCGGCTCTTTGAAACCCGTTCCGCCACTTCATCCTGCTTCAGGTTAAAATTATCTATAAGCTGCTTATATGCCAGTGCTTCTTCAATAGGATTCAAATCCTCACGCTGGAGATTCTCAAGAAGGGATATCTCCAGTATCTCCTGATCAGTATAGTCCTTGATGACCACGGGAACCGTTTTGATCCCAGCCATCTTTGAAGCTCTCCATCTTCGCTCACCGGCAATGATCATATAATAATCATCTTTTTTCTGAACGATAAGAGGCTCGATAATACCGTGCTCCTTAATCGACTCGGACA
>CAMOFS010000248.1 GCA_946613735.1 uncultured Lachnospiraceae bacterium
CCCTTTCCCGCCTCACCTGCACGGGCCGCCTCGATGGAGGCATTGAGCGAAAGGAGGTTAGTCTGGCTGGCGATGGACTTGATCATGTCGCTGGCTTCACTGATCTTTGCAGAACTGATAGAAATATTGTCGATGCCCTCGAAAATCTTGTTGAACGCATCCATGGACTGTGCGGAAATGTCCTTTAGTCTCTCTACATTTTCTATACCCACATCCACAGTGGATCTGATCTGGGTGCTGGCTTCGGAAAGAGCTGCAGTATTCTGGATGCTCTGTTCCATGACGCTTTCAACATCCTGCATCTGCATGGAGATATCGGTGATATTTTCTGCAGTGGATGTAGCCGTATTAGCAAGTTCTGATGCAGCACCATTGATATGGCCCATGGAGTTTGCAGTTTTGTTTGTATTGGTCCGCATCATGTCTGATGATTCCGAAAGCACTCCTGCCTTTTGCATCAGATTGATAACTGCATTTTTAACGGCAGCCGTCAGGCTCTCTGTAGCTGATGCGATCTTTCCGATCTCATCCTTCCTGCCTGCATATTTGTCAAGGGCACTTGTGTCAGTAAGGTCAAGTGTACCAACTCGTCCGATAACTCCGGTGATCTCCCGGAGCTCCCTTGAAATGATGCCGGTAGTGATGATGACCACCAAAAGGCTCAATACTAAAACTCCGATACACAAAATCGTTATGATAAAAGAAAGTCTGGTGGCGTTGGCATATATCTCACTTTCCGTATCACAGATGTACATGATCATATCAAGATCCGGCATGTATTCGTAAGCCAGCATGGACATAGCCCCGGTGATTTCATCCTTGTAGCTCATCACACCCTTTGTATCCCTCTCTGCAGCCTCCACGATCTCGATATCGTCGGGAGTGATCTCTGCGCCGATCTCCTCTTCAGTGGGGGACATGACATATGTCTGGCTGGTGGCACTGATGAGGTAGCAGTCAGCCTCCTCATAACCATTCAGATCCATTGCGTATATAGACTCTGTCAGGGGTTTCAGATAACATCCGCCACCTACAAAGCCCAGGAAGTTGCCATTGTCATCATAGACTCCGGCATAAATATTACCAACTATATCACCGGTAACGGTACTGGGAACTGCACCTCTGAACCACACGTGGTTTGTAGCAGCTTCCACACCGTCTCTGCGGTTCTGCCAGATGGCGGGATCATCAGATATGGATGTTCCGATACCTCCCCTGTTGGTATGGCAGACGATGTATGTCTCCGGAGTCATGACAAAGATACCCTCCATGTCACTCCTTGATGCAATATACTTTTCTATGGCTGCCTGAGCCATGTCTACCTTTGCAGCATCGTTAGGGTTTGACAATGCATCCACTATCACCGGCATGGTAGCCAGACCGTAATAGTAATCACGGAACTGATTCACATATAGATTTACATAACTTGCTCTGGAATTACAAAGTTCACCCAGACGGTTTTTATTATCCGTCCCTGTGGTGGACCTGACGTTTGAAATGGTAACAGCCATAACTGTCCCAAGTCCGACTATCAGTACCAGTGATACCACCAGCACGATCTTTACCCCGATTTTTAGATTGTGAAATAACTTTGCCATTTGCAAACCCCCTATTAAGTCTGATCAACAACTGTCCCGGTATCCCAAAAAGGATACAAGTTTTATTCTACCACTTTTAGTTCTGTATTAACAACATAATATTATCATCCCATGTTAAATGCTCTCATGACATGTCCTGCCAAAACCGATGTGGTGACGGAACCCACTCCCCCGGGAACCGGTGTAATAGCTTCGCAATGATCTGCAACTGCCTCATAATCCACATCACCGCACATACTGCCATCAGATGCCACATGGATACCCACATCAATGACAGTGGCGCCCTCCGGCACATAATCTTTTGTGATCATCTTTGGCACACCTGCTGCCGCAACTATGATATCCGCCTTTTGGCATTCCGCCTTTACATCCCGTGTTTTCGTATGGCAGATGGTTACAGTTGCATTCTTTTGCATCAGCATCATGGCGACAGGGCGGCCGATCACCAGGCTCCTGCCCACCACCGCTACGTTTTTACCTGTTACATCTATATCGTAATGATCCAAAATAGCCATCACTGCCTCGGCAGTGCAGGGCGCAAAGCCACTCTTATCCCCTGCATATATTTTCGCCTGATTGATGGGAGATATCCCGTCCATATCCTTGGCAGGATCAATAAGCTGAGATATTTTATTAGCATCGATCTGCGGTGGAAGAGGCATGAAGCAAAGTATACCATCCACTCCGGAGTCGGAGTTTATTTTTTCAAACTCCATGACGAAATCATCATTTGATATATCCTCCCAAAAGGTGTGCACCTCGGTTTCTATACCAAGAGTCTCCATTTTTTTAAGAATGCCCCTCTCATAGGAGATATCGTCCTCCCGCTCCCCCACACGTATGACGGCAAGCTTCGGTATCCTGTCCGCCTTTTTCAGGTTCTCCTTTATGTCTTCATTTATGGCCCTTGCAGCCTCTATACCTTTTAGTATTTTCAAAATGATACCTCCTTATAAAGCGGCTCCGGGCCGTTTTTCATCCACGGAAAGCAAAAACAGCGATCCCGCCAGCTCCGACGGCATGATACTGAGTATCTCAAGCATGTGGGCATAATCGATATCTGCCGGCCATGCCGCATGGTACAGACAGCCCATGAGATATTTGCTGTCATGGTTTTTCTTGAGTTCCAATGTTGCCCTTCTAAGATGGGTATCGGAACGGACAAAAAAATCTGCATCCGGATATGCATCCCTGCTTCCCACGGCGCGGACTATCTCATCCACCATTTCTCCTAAGTCCCATACCTTTTCACGGGACAGGCCACAGATCTCAGCGGCTATCTCAGCGCCCCTCAAAAAATAACCTTCACGGCCAACAGTACGTCCTCTGGCGTATTTTTCAAAAAGCGAAAACATCCTCCGGGTCTCACCCGCACGCTTAATGCGGCTTTTTGTATTCATATTTATGGCTGCCTCACCCCG
>CAMOFS010000249.1 GCA_946613735.1 uncultured Lachnospiraceae bacterium
AGAAAAATCTTTAGATATATCCCCCATCCACGCCGATGATCTGACCGGTCATGTATGGGCTGTCGATAATGTGGAGCACCTCACGGGCCACTTCATCCGGAGTGCCAAAACGTCCCATGGGGATCTCCTCACACAAAGCCGCCTTTTCCTCAGCAGAAAAAGCTGCATTCATATCGGTATCAATGCACCCGCAGGCAATGGCATTTACCCTGATACCTGATGGTGCCAGTTCCTTGGCCAAGGCCATGGTCATGGCGTTTACCCCGCCCTTTGCAGCGGAATATGCCACCTCACAGGATGCTCCAACTCTCCCCCACATGGAAGAGATATTTATGATGTTTCCGGACTTTTGGTTTACCATACGCGGCACAAAAGCCTTGGAAGTATTAAAAAGGGACGAAAGATTTACGTCTATGATGCGCTGCCAGTCTGCAGGCTCCATATCTGTAATAAGCCCCACGTAGGATATGCCGGCATTGTTGACCACAACATCTATCCTGCCGAACTCATCTAAAACCTGCACTCCGGCAGACTGAATAAATCCATAGTCAGCCACATCCCCTGTAAATGAAATGACACGGATACCATATGTTCCCTGCAGCTTGTCGGCAAGGTGCATCAGTGCATCCGTGTTTTTTTCACATACTATACCAAGATCGTATCCTGCTGCCGCAAGGGCCCATGCAACAGCAGCACCGATGCCCCTGGAGGCACCGGTGACAAAAGCTGTCTTATCACTCATCTTTAAAACTCACTGTTATCTTTACCGGATTGTGATCCGTATATTTGAAGCCCTCATCCATGGTCTCGACATTCTCCACCGCAAGGTTTTTGGAGATGATAAAACCGTCGATCAGATAATACTGGAAGTGATCATCCGTGGGATCATAGGGCCTGTCAAGAGATCTGCAGCTGGGAGTTGAGTTGTCCATGACAAACATAAAATCATCACTAAACACATCCTCATCCAGGATACCGCTTTGCCACATGCCCTCACCCTGAACAGGATACATGCTGGTGTCTACGCTTGAAAAGGTCTGATTGAAATCCCCTCCGGCTATAACGTAGTTGCCTTTGTCGAATTCCGCCTTCATGATATCTGCAAGCTGCTTAGTCTGTGCTATCTTGCCCTCACCGTCATCGTAGGCCTCCAAATGCAGGTTGATAAATACAACCTCCTTGTCACTGTCTGCCACCGGTACCCGGCTGATATCTATACATCTCTTAAGATTGATGGTCCTTACAGGCCATGTGAAAGGGCAGGGAAGAGATACTCTGGTGGAATCACTGATGGCGTACTTACTGCTGGTAAGGATACCTCCGTCCACATGCCCTATGGGAGGGATGGGATATGGTATGAAAAGCACCTTAAAGTTGTTGGCGAAGGATGCATCGTTGTCCGCAAATGCATTCTCTGTTATATCCTTTATCTGGTCTATGCCATAGGATCTGGTGCTGTCCCTGTCTATCTCCTGGAAATACACCACATCAGGGTCAGCCTCTCCTACGATCCGTTCAATATTGAGGAGGTTGTTTTTCACACTGTCCTCATCCTGGGAAGTAACGCTTTTACCTCCATCCATAAAAAAGTCTGCCGTCTCGGAAAGTCCACAGTAACCCACGTTCCAGGTCATTACCGTAAGATCCTCGTCTGTGGAAATGCTTTCCTTTGCCGCACCCGTAGGTGAGGCGATAACCTCGATGGGTTCCTCAGGCTTTGGCCTGTACTCCAAAATAGACAAAAGTCCCAGTCCCAAAGCTGCTATCACCACAAGCACGATTAGTATTGATCCGATTACCTTGAGTACCGAAACTGCCGGTGATTTCTTTTCCATAACTCCTCCTGTCATAAATCCAAACCGCTCTCTCCAACAAATCTGCCACTTGCTCCGCAGGGTAGATACAATCCGCTCTCACGCACGGGCAGACCAACCTCATCGGCCTCTACCGTGCCGGCACGATCCTTTAAAACCGTCCCTGTCATATAGTGCAACACCGCAGGCTGAAGGCCCGTGGTATAACTGTTTATCAAAAAGAAAAGGGGATCATCCACCAGGATCTGTGATGCTAAAGTAATAAGCTCATAGACACTGTCTTCAATCTTCCAGATCTCTCCCTTTGGACCCCTGCCGTATGATGGCGGATCCATGATAATGGCATCATAGTGATTACTGCGTCTGATCTCACGCTCCACAAACTTTTTGCAGTCATCCACCAGCCATCTGATGGGGGCCTCAGCCAGTCCTGAAACCGCTGCATTCTCCTTGGCCCAGTTGACCATGCCCTTGGAAGCATCCACGTGAGTGACATGGGCTCCCGCAGCTGCCGCCGCAAGAGTGGCTCCGCCGGTGTAAGCAAAAAGATTCAGCACCTTTACCGGTTCACGTCGACCGGCATCTATGGTGTTTTTGATGATGGCGGAAAACCAATCCCAGTTTGCCGCCTGCTCAGGAAATATCCCTGTATGTTTAAATGAAAAGGGCTTGAGTCTGAATGAAAGCTCATATCCTATAGAAAGCCTGTAACTGATATCCCACTCCTCGGGGAGATCGAAAAACTCCCATTCTCCGCCACCTCTGCTGCTCCTGTGATAATGGGCGTTGAGCTTGTTCCACTCCGGCGCCGTTTTTTTCGTATCCCAGATCACCTGAGGATCAGGTCTTAGCAGAATATATTTTGACCAGCGCTCCAGTTTTTCCCCTGCGCTGCAGTCTATGACCTCATAGTCCTTCCAATTCTCTGCAATGTACATGCTATAACATCTTTCTTCTGTGTAGTATGATCATCGCCACCACGCAAATAGCCAGAGTGATGAGGCAAATGATCCCGAAACCGTGAGGCGCGGCAGAAAGCGGCATCCATTCGCCTGCCACGTTCATACCGTAAAGACCGGATATGATGGTAGGTATGGACATGACGATGGTGATGGCCGCCAGATATTTCATGGCATTGTTCAACCGGTTATTGATAACCGTTGACAAAAGCTCCCTGGTACCGTTTATGATATCCCT
>CAMOFS010000250.1 GCA_946613735.1 uncultured Lachnospiraceae bacterium
ATCAGATTATTGGATAAAAGCTTTCCGATCAAAAACTCTGCGGAAATATAGTATACCTTCTTTTTTCCATCTATCTTCGGGCGGTTGGCCAGCTCCTCCTTGGTAAGTATTAGGAGTCCCTTTTGTATCTCCTCGTCCGTGCACTGGTCAATACCGCGGCCAAAATACTTCTTCATTACCTCTTCAATTCTCTGTTCCATTTCACTCTCCTTTCAAAATATCCTTCGCTTCGCTCAGGATGACAATACCGCACAGGGCGAGAACCTATTCAGTAAGACTGACGCTTGTCCTGTCATCATCCTGAGGGCGTAGCCCGAAGGATCTTTTATCTGCCATATAAGCGTGTGATACGCAGCATCTCCGCAGCCAGATCATCCGACATAGCATCCCGGTCCATCCTCCACTTCCAGTTGTCTCCCAGGGTGGACGGGGTATTGATCCTGGCCTCGTTGCCAAGTCCCAGCCAGTCCTGCATGGGGATGATACACATGTCCGCCGTGGAGGACATGGCCGCCCGAAGCAGCTTTCTGACCAGTACCGACTTTTTGGAGGCCTTGCAGTCCAGATAGTCCTGCACCTCATTATACTCCGCTTTTTTAATGGAATCCAGCCATCCCCTGACTGTCTCATTATCGTGGGTGCCGGTGTAGACCACGCAGTTTTTGTCATAGTTAAAGGGCAGATAGTCGTTGGTCTTATCCGAGGGACTGGACTCGTCCCTTCCGTCAAAAGCAAACTCCAGTACCTTCATATTGGGGAAGCCGGTATCTCGCACCAGCTTGCGCACACTGTCGGTGATAAAGCCCAGATCCTCAGCGATGATGTGGGTATCTCCCAGCTTCTTATTTATAGTCTTAAATAGCTTCTTTCCCGGGCCCTTTCTCCATTTACCGATCTTTGCAGTTTTTGCACCTGCCGGTATACTGTAGTATTCATCAAAGCCCCTGAAGTGGTCTATGCGTATCACATCATAGAGCTTCATGCAGTTTTTGATGCGGCGTACCCACCACTCATAATCCGTGGCCGAATGATACTTCCATTCATACAGGGGATTGCCCCACAGCTGGCCGTCTGCGGAAAAGGCATCCGGCGGACATCCCGCCACTGCCACCGGCCGTCTGTCCTCATCCATCTGGAAAAGCTCCGGGGAGGCCCATACATCCGAGCTGTCCTCAGCCACGTAGATGGGGATGTCACCAATTATCTTTATGCCCTTTTTATTCGCATATTTTTTAAGCTGCTTCCACTGCCTGAAAAACTCGTATTGCAGCCACTCGTAAAAGCCGACCTCATCCTCGTATTCGCGTCTGGCCTCTGCAAGGGCCGTCCTGTCACGAAGTCTCAGCTCATCCTCCCATTCCATGAATGAAGCGCCGCCGTGGGCATCCTTTAATGCCATAAAAAGTGCATAGTCCGGCAGCCAGTCCCTGTTTTTTGAGACAAAGGATGAAAGCTTTTTATGCTGTGTGGCGTCCAGTCTCCCGTATGCCCTTTTTAAAAGGGGATATCTCTTTTCATAGAGCATTCCGTAATCTATATAGGCATCGTTGGTCTTCATCACGGTGTGGTCGCACTCGGACTTTTTTAATAGTCCCTGCTCAATGAGGTCGCTTAGGTCTATAAAATACGGGTTGCCCGCAAAGGTAGAAAATGACTGGTAGGGAGAATCACCATAGCTGGTGGGTCCCAGGGGCAGCATCTGCCAGTAGCTTTGACCGGCAGCCGCAAGAAAGTCCACGAATTTATAAGCTTCCTTGGAAAAACAGCCTATTCCGTATGGTCCCGGAAGGGAAAAAACCGGAAGCAGTACTCCACTTTTCCTCATTTTGCGTCTCCTTTCAAAAGATCCTTCGCTTCGCTCAGGATGACAACCTGTCATTCTGAGGGCGTAGCCTTCCTGTCATTCTGAGGGCGTAGCCTTCCTGTCATTCTGAGGGCGTAGCCCGAAGAATCTATTACGGTTCCTCAATAATCTCTTCCAAAGTCGGCATGACCCTGAGTGCGCCCTTTCGGGTGGTCACTATCGACGCAGCCCTGTTGGCAAACTCCAGCATGCCGTATAGCTTTTCCCCGTCAAAACCATCGATACCGTACTTAAGCACATGGTAAAGCACACATGCCATAAAGGTATCCCCTGCTCCCGTGGTCTCTATGGTATCATCCCTAAGCTTCGCCTCGCCAAAAACAATGCTTCCCTTGTAAAAAGCCTTGCTGCCATCAGGTCCCATGGACGCACAGACAAGCTTCGGGCAGTTTTCGCCAGCCTCATCCATAATGGCCTTAATACCCTCATCAATATCAGCTGTTCCTGTGATGAATTCTATCTCATTATCAGAGATCTTTAAAACGTCGCAGTTTTTGATGCCCCACCATATTGCCTCCTTCGCCGCATCCTCTGTGTCCCAGAGCGGCGGTCTGTAGTTGGGGTCAAAGGAGATGACCGCTCCGGCCTGCCTCGCCTTTTCTACTGCATATTTCGTAGCCTCTGCCACGCCCTCCGCCGTCATGGAAAGGGTACCATAGTGAAAGATCCTTGTATCCTCAAGCAGCCTGTCATTTATCTCTGATTTTGAAAGCATCATGTCCGCCCCTGGATTGCGGTAAAAGGAAAAATCTCGGTCGCCGCCGGGATAGGTCTTTACAAAGGCTAAGGTGGTCCTTACGTCCTTGTCGAAGACGAGGTTAGTGCTGTCGATGCCCACCTCCTCGATGGTGCTTTTCAGCATCCTGCCAAAAATGTCGTCACCCACCTTACCAATAAAGGCAGTTTTTTGGCCCAGATTAGAAAGCATGGCCAGTACATTACAGGGGGCTCCGCCGGGGTTCGCCTCCATCAGGGGATTGCCCTGGGCACTCTCACCGTTATCCGTAAAATCGATCAACAGCTCGCCGAGAGCCACTACATCGTATCCTGCCATCATTTTCCTCCTTTTAGATCCTTCGCTTCGCTTTAGATGACACGGGAATCTCGGCGAATTATTTCATAATTTGCCGAGCGGGATCCTTCGCT
>CAMOFS010000251.1 GCA_946613735.1 uncultured Lachnospiraceae bacterium
CCCTTAAAAGAGGACGAACTGTTTCCTGCATACCCGGAGTCGGCTTACGGATGGAGCAAGCTGATGGGTCAGCTGGAGATGGGGTATCTTGAAAAGGAGACGGGTATTCCCTGCTGTACGCTCATATTCCATAATGTATACGGAACGCCGGCCGATACAGGCGTACGGTCCCAGGTCATACCGGCACTGATACGCAGGGCCGTAAATTTTCCCGATGAAGAATTTATCGTGATGGGAAACGGGGAACAGGAAAGAGCCTTCATACACGTGGATGATATAACAGAAGCCATTGTCCTGGCACTGGAAAAAGGATGGGGAGAAGACTGTATACAGATCGGACCTTCCTTTTGCACAAGTATAAGAAAAGTTTCGGAAATGATAATAGATATTTCCGGTAAGAAGATCATCCCCCGTTTTGACACCTCAAAACCGGAGGGCAACAAGGCAAGATGCGCAGACTATTCCAGGGCTGAAAGAGTTCTTGGATGGAAGCCGAAAGTCGGATTGGAAGAGGGGCTCTGCAGGAGCTATGAGTGGATCGAAAAAAGCATTAAGAGTGATGAAAACAAACGGAATGGACGGTAAAAGAAAGCGCCTGCTGCTTGTCTCCACGAGGATATTCTGGCCCGCAGATGTAGGCCACAAGATTCTTTTGTATAATTACTGCAGGGGTTTATACGATCAATATCATTATGATATCTATGTCTGTTCCTTTTTGGAATACGGCCAGGCTTTCAGTAATGAGGATAAACCATATTTCATAAAAAAGGTATTTCGGGCCCGACGTCCCGGTGCCCTTGAGATAACCGGAAATATCATCAGACATTCTTTTGCCTGGAGACACAGATGGTCATTTCAAAGCTCATTATATTACAGCAGATATAACCGCGCCCGGATCAAAGAGCTCATCAGGAGAATAAGACCGGATGCGGTGATGATGGATCTTGTCAGACTTTCAAGGTATCAGGTTTCATTAAAGGGTTTTGAAGGCTTAAAGACCATCTTTATGGAGGATGCCCTGTCAAAGCGCTATATACGCCAGCTGAAGGCAGTGAAGAACGATTCGGGCGTAGGCGGCAGATATGAAAGGTTTTTGCCCGGGTGGATGAACAGGGTTATCAATCTGCGTTTTATAAAGAACCTCATACTGAAGGAGGAGAGCAGACGTCTTTTGACGGAGGAACTGGAGTCTGCAGGGAATTTTGATGCTCTGATCTACGTTAACAGATTTGAAGCCGCAGATATGAACAAACGCTCCGGAAGGAACAATGCATATACGGTCACAATGGGAGCTGACTGTGATTATTTCGGGGAAGAAATAAAGACCGAAAAGGTACCGGGAACTCTTTCGTTTGTAGGAAATATGACGGTGGCAGCAAATGCCGACTCGGTGAGGATGATCATGGACAGGATCATTCCGCTCATTCCCTGCAGGCCGGTCATCCATTTTATCGGCGAAGTTCCCGATGATTTGAGAGAAGAGTATCGGGATAATCCTCAGTGCGTTTTTGAGGGTGTGGTCGATGATATCAGGAAATATGTGAAGTCAACGATGGTCGTATTGTCTCCCATAGCATACGGGACCGGAGTAAAAACAAAGATCATTGAGGGAATGGCCATGTCCATGCCGGTTGTGACCAATTATCTCGGGATCGACGGATTGTCGGTCGAGGTGGGAAAAGATCTGCTGATGAGTGATGACTTTGGGGAAATGGCCCATATGGTCGAAGAACTTTTGCATAATGAGGAAAAGAGGCTTGAACTGGGACGAAACGGACGGGAATATGCCATGAGAGAGCATCGCTGGGAGGACATATACAGGGGTTTCAAAGATATATGATTTTGAGATGTCATGAATATCTACATCGACTATACGACCGTGGAGGATCTTGAAAAGGATATCGGCACATATACCGGCGCCGGTAGTTATACGAGAGGTGTGATCAGGGCTTTGAAGGATCACGGTGCGGATATAAAGCTTCTGGTATATGAAGGATATGTTCCCCAAAAACCGGTTGAAAAGGAACTGATGCCGGAGGGTTCATCCCTGGTCAGGACAGAGGATATCACTGGATTTGAGTTTTCAAAAGACGACATTTTGTTTCTGCCTGCGGTGACAGGCCGTATCCTGGCAAAGGCACGAAAGATCAGGAAAAAGAACGGGGATATGAGGATATATGCCGTCATTCATGACAGGCAGCACAATATCATGCGCTTTGATCCCATGGACAGCCTTTTTCATGAGGGGATCTGCAGGCTTGTACCTGTGCTTTTTGCAAAGTATATGATGAAAAAACTGGTATACAACTGTCTTTACCCCGGATGGATCAGATCCCTGAACAAGGTGTTTACCGTTTCAAATCATACGCTTCAGGCCTTAAACCACAAAGATCTGAAGTGGATTTCATATTTCTATCAGTCATCACCGATGGAAAAAGCCGTTCCTCAAAAATTTCCGGGAGCTGATGAAATGGGAGACTACATCCTGTTTGTAAGCGGAGGCAGACCTGAAAAAAACCTGGGAAGAGGTCTGATCGCCTTCAGGGAGCTTTGCAGCAGGATTGATACAGGCAGCAGGCTTTGCATCACAGGAATAGACAGGGAAAAACTGTATCTGATAGCAGGAAGGCTGAAAATTCCGAAGGAGTTTGTGGACGGGCAGGTCCTGTCCTATGATTATGTGGATACGGGCATGCTGTCTTACATGTATAATAATTGCAGATATCTTCTTTTTCTGTCAAAGGGAGAGGGCTTCGGACTGCCGGTGCTTGAGGCCATACAGTCAGGCAGGACGGTGCTGTGCTCACGGCAGTCTGCCATACCCGAGGTTGCGGGAAGTATCCTTTATTATGTGGATGCGTTTAGTACAGCTTCCATACTGGAGGGAATGCTGTATCTTGCCGATGACAAAAACCTCGCATACAGGCAGGAACTGGTTGAAAAAAAGAGGAAGATCATAAAAGAGCAGATCGAGCTTGACAGGCAGGTTCTCATAAGGGAGATAGTCGG
>CAMOFS010000252.1 GCA_946613735.1 uncultured Lachnospiraceae bacterium
GAGATTCTCGTGTCATTCTGAGGAGCGCAGCGACGAAGAATCCCGCTCGACAAATAATGAAATAATTCGTCGAGATTCCCGTTGTCATTCTGAGCGAAGCGAAGAATCCTTACTCATTAGATCAGAATAGTTCAGTGATACCCTTTTTGAAAGGAAAACATTATGAGAGAAATTAACGTATCAGTGATCACAGATGCCATATGTGAAATGTGCATATCGGTAAATCACGAGTTATCGGATGATATGCGCGGCGCGCTATCGCGCGCATTAGAAGAGGAAACTTCAGATACAGGTCGACAGGTCTTAGATCAGCTTGATAAAAATCTTAAGATAGCAAAAGAAGAGATGATCCCAATCTGCCAGGATACCGGAATGGCTGTTGTTTTTATGGAGATCGGGCAGGATGTCCATCTTACAGGAGGAAATCTTGAGGATGCAATAAATGAAGGTGTACGCCGCGGATATACAGATGGATATCTGAGGAAATCCGTAGTTTCCGATCCAATTGAGCGAAATAATACCAAAGACAATACTCCTGCAGTTATACATTACAACATCGTACCGGGTGAAAATGTAAAGATTACCCTGGCACCAAAGGGCTTCGGGAGCGAGAATATGAGCCGCATCTTTATGTTAAAGCCTGCCCAGGGAATAGAGGGGGTAAAGGACGCCATCCTCACTGCCGTAAAGGATGCCGGACCCAATGCCTGTCCTCCCATGGTAGTGGGAGTCGGGGTGGGCGGAACCTTTGAAAAAGCGGCACTTTTGGCAAAGCAGGCCCTGGTTGAGCCGGTGGGTGAATCGGATGGATCAAAGCCAGAGTGGGCAAAGAAGCTGGAAGCAGAGATGCTTGAAAAGATAAATGCTTTAGGGATAGGACCGGCGGGCTTAGGAGGAGATACTACAGCTCTTTCGGTAAATGTGAAATCCTATGCCACCCATATAGCAGGGCTTCCGGTGGCAGTCAATATATGCTGCCATGTTAACAGACATATAGTAAAAGTAATATAAGAGATTCTTCGTCGCTTCGCTCCTCAGAATGACATTTTTGACGATACTACCAGAATAACGATTGTGTATTGTCATCCAGAACAGGGTTTCCCATTGTTATCCAAAACAGGGTTTCCCATTGTCATCCTGAGCGAAGCGAAGGATCTTTTTACCATAAGGAGAACAACATGGAATTAAATCTACGACCCAAAAATGAATGCACATATGATGCCGTATCCTTAGGAGAAGTTATGCTCCGTCTGGATCCCGGAGAAGGCAGGATCAAGACTGCCAGAAGTTTCAACGTATGGGAAGGTGGAGGAGAATACAATGTCATCCGTGGCTTAAGACGCTGCTTTGGCATGAAAACCGCTGTACTCACTGCCTTTGCCGACAACGAAGTGGGTCGTCTCATGGAGGATCTGATACTCCAGGGAGGCGTGGACACTTCATTTATAAAATGGATGGATACGGATGGCATAGGCCGGGTATGCAGAAACGGACTTAATTTCACAGAGCGTGGTTTTGGTATCCGAGGAGCCGTAGGATGTTCGGATCGGGCAAATACAGCCATTTCAAAGGCTACACCAAAGGATTTTGATCTGGATGAGCTGTTTGGAAAACAAGGTGTCAGGTGGCTTCATACCGGAGGGATCTATGCCGCTTTGTCCGAGACTTCGGCCGATACAGTGATCGAGGTGATAAAAACTGCAAAAAAATATGGTACAATAGTTTCATATGACCTTAATTACCGACCTTCCATGTGGAGTGCCATAGGCGGACATGAAAAAGCCATGGATGTAAACAAGGAGATTGCTAAATATGTAGACGTAATGATAGGAAATGAAGAGGATTTTACCGCCTGCCTGGGCTTTAAAATTGAAGGCAACGACGAAAACTTAAAAGAGCTTAACATCGAAGGATATAAAATGATGATTAGCGAAGCAGCAGCGGTCTATCCAAATTTCAAGGTAGTTGCAACCACTCTTCGCACGGTAAAGACCGCCACGATAAATGACTGGTCGGCAATTTGCTGGGCAAATGGGAATGTTTATAAGGCAATGAACTTTGACAATTTGGAGATCATGGATCGGGTAGGGGGTGGCGACTCATTTGCCTCCGGTCTCATCTATGGACTTATAACCACAGGTGATCCTGAAAAAGCTGTAAACTACGGTGTAGCGCACGGTGCACTAGCAATGACCACACCGGGAGATACTACCATGGCATCCCTAAAGGAAGTGGAGGCCATCATGTCAGGAGCAGGAGCTAGGGTTAAACGATAATGTAGATGGAGGGGATGAATTAATATCTCCTTCTGTCTTACCTAAAAGTTTTCATTGACAAATACGTTGTATTCCTGTAAAATATCACTTGCGTTTATCGGCAGGCATGTGTCGTTAATCATTCGGAGAAGTACTCAAGAGGCCGAAGAGGTGCCCCTGCTAAGGGTATAGGTCGGGTGACCGGCGCGAGGGTTCAAATCCCTCCTTCTCCGTTTTAAAATATGGTGCTGTAGCCAAGTGGTAAGGCGTGGGACTGCAACTCCCTGATCATCGGTTCAAATCCGTTCAGCACCTCGTATCAAAGTGTCGGAAGGTCTTAACAGACTTTCCGACTTTTGTATTTAGAGACTTCCGATTATTTTAATAGAGGTGTATAATCTAGTGTACACAAAATACAGGGGGTAATAACTCATGAATAACATCAAAAAGGTATTATCAATCATTTTAGTATTATCCATGGTGGCGGGTATGATCATTTTAAATCCACAAAAAGCAGAGGCAAAGCAGGCTCTTTCTCCATTACACGTAGAAGGTGTGGCTCTTGCCGATAAAGATGGTAAGGCAATCCAGCTTAAGGGACTCTCGCATCATGGTATGGCCTGGTTTCCACAGTATGTCAACAACAGCTTTTACAAGCAGATGCACGACAAGTGGGGCTGTAATGTGGTACGTGCAGCCATGTACACCGAGGAGTATAACGGCTACTGTACAGGCACTGAGGCAAAAAAGA
>CAMOFS010000253.1 GCA_946613735.1 uncultured Lachnospiraceae bacterium
AACCTGCCGATAAGGTATTCTCCGTTGATATGTATCCGTGCGGCATGCACAGGGATCCCGTGGTAGGTCTCCTGACGGACGCCGTGGTATTTGTTTATCACTATGATATTCTGGTGCCTGAAATCCAGCTCATCTCCGTTTGCAAAAGAATAGTCACGTCCCGGCACGGCAAAGTTTTTGATACCGTATCTGGCAAGTATGCCGTACTGCATACCATAGTCATTTACATACAGATGACCGTCATGGACCAGTATCCTGTGTGAGCTGTAATAAAAGAGGTCGTCATTGTCAAACTTAAGCTCTCCTACACCATCCAGGAAGTAAGTAAAAAAGCCGGTTCCCAAGTATATGGGTGTCTTTATGTAGATGTGGTTGTCCCTGAAATTTATGACGGTGATGGCCTTGTCTATGTGCAGATTTTTAATATGACTTTTAAGATTGAGCAGGGTAATGTCCTCATTTGCAAAAATGGCCCGCGCATCCTCATACGCCCCTGAAGCCTCATCTTCTGTGGCAAAGCTTCCGAGGCTGATGTGCTTTCCGTTTCTGGTGCTATTGGCACGGAAATAAGTCTCGCCGCTTTTCTTTTTTGCACTATATACACCTGCTTTCATGAGTCAATCATAACGAATATTTTAGATATATTCAACTTGTTATTTTCATAAAATTAGATTAGAATAAGGTGAATGATCAAACATCGGATCTCCGACGGCATAAGGGGAGGTCCATTTATGAAAAAGACAATACTGATCATAGCCGCTCTTTTTATTATGGTATCGGCGGCTTTATCCGGCTGTGGAAAAGAGTCCTATTTTGAGAGTGCAGGATCCTGTGATGAGGTTGAGACTACACATGATAATGCATCGTTGGATGAGGCCGTGGATGGTGATCATCCTGTGGAGGAAACTGCAGACAAAAGTGCACCGATAGAGGAAAGCGCCGCTTCACGGGCTGTTGCACCTCAGGAGGTCGTGGTAAAGGTCTATGTTTACAACGACAGTGATGCAAAGGTCGTGGTAGAGGGAGCGGATGCTGAGGACAGAAGCGGGCTTTTGGATATCAACCATGCTACCGCAGATGAGCTGTTGACACTTGATGGCATAGGAGCCACAAAGGCAGAGGCCATCATTTCATACAGAGAAAAAAATGGCGGTTTTTCGAGCACAGAGGATATTAAAAATGTGAGCGGTATCGGTGACGGTACCTATGAAAAGATCAAAGACAAGATAACGGTATAAGATGGCAAAGAGAGTTTTAGTTGTAGATGATGAAAAGCTTATAGTTAAGGGCATTAGATTTTCCCTTGAGCAGGACGGCATGGAGGTTGACTGCGCTTATGACGGTGAGGAGGCGCTTAAAAAGGCCACTGAGGAGCATTATGACATCATTCTTTTGGATGTGATGCTTCCAAAGCTTACCGGTTTTGAAGTGTGCCAGCAGGTCAGGGAGTTTTCAAATATCCCCATAGTTATGCTTACCGCAAAGGGCGACGACATGGACAAGATCCTCGGATTGGACTATGGCGCGGATGATTATATCACCAAGCCCTTCAATATCCTTGAGGTCAAGGCCAGGATCAAGGCCATTATGAGACGCACATCTCCGGAACGTACTGAGAGTGTAAAGTCCACCACCATAGTAAGCGGTGATGTCACTTTAGATACTGACAGCCGAAGGCTTTTTATCAGTGGAAAGGACATAGACCTTACCAGCAAGGAATACGACCTGATGCTGCTTTTTGTCAAAAATCCCGGCAAGATATATGGCAGGGATGAGCTTTTATCCACTATCTGGGGTTCTGATTATCCCGGTGATGCCAGGACAGTGGATGTACATATCAGACGTTTGAGAGAAAAGATAGAGCCCAATCCCAGTGAGCCGAAGTATATAAGGACACGCTGGGGCGCAGGCTATTATTATCATGAATAAGACCAAGAGTACATTTCGCATAAAACTAAAAACCCTCCGTTTTCGTATATTTTTGGCACTGATGCTGATCGGGCTTTTCCCCGGTCTTGCTTTGGGTGCCATCTTTTTAGCTTCCATCAGAAACAGGGGTATAGCCCAGGATGTGTCGGGTATTTCCACCCAGGCCCAGCTTTTAAATGATGAGATCATATCAAAGGGATATCTTACGGATCTAAAAAGGGATGACGTAAGACGGTCTCTTTCTGCCATCGGGAACGTCTATAGCGGCAGAGTCATGATCATGGATACGGGACTAAAGATAGTCTACGACACCTACGAGATGTACGAGGGCAGGACCATGGTATGGGAAAATGCCGTAAAGGCTCTTTCCGGCAGTACAGAGTCCTTTTATGATGTCAATAATCACAGCGTCACCGTTACCCTTCCCATAGTAGACAGTGCGAGCGGAGAGATCATGGGCGTTATCCTCATCACAAAGTCTGCCGAACTTATGGAACGTACCCTCACCTATTATCACAACACAGTTATTATTACCATTATGGCGATCTTTGCATTGGTTTTTTATCTGGCATTGTTTTTATCGAGACGTTTTATCATGCCCGTCAGAAAGGTAAAGTTTGGCATAGAAGATATGTCAAAGGGCATAGGCCCCGGAGTCTTGAATGTGCCCGACGTGACAGAGACCATGGAGATATCCAGGGTGTTCAATCATTACAACCAGCAGATGAAGGAGCTTTCAGACTCCAGACAGGAATTTGTATCAAACGTGTCCCATGAGCTAAAAACGCCCCTTACATCCATGAAGGTTTTATCGGACAGCATTTTGTCCATGGGTGAGGATGCTCCGGTGGAGATGTACCGTGAGTTTATGACGGATATAGCCGGAGAGATAGAGCGTGAGACGGATATCATCAATGATCTATTGTCTCTGGTGCGCATGGATAAAAAGGACAGTACTTTAAATATCACACAGATAAACATCAACGAACTTATTGAGCTGATCATGAAGAGACTGTCCCCTACTGCAGAGAGTCAGAAGGTAGAGCTGGTTCTGGAGTACTTTAGGCCGGTTAT
>CAMOFS010000254.1 GCA_946613735.1 uncultured Lachnospiraceae bacterium
GGGAAGATGGGCTTCCACGTCGAAGTTCTCCAGACCCGTGACCCTGTATATGATGCCCAAAAAGCCGTTGCCCATGAAAAGCTCAATATTCTTGGCCACATAATCGTTGCCTTCAGAAAGTCCATAGGATGTCACGGTGCAGGTGTGCCCCTTTAATACATCCTGTACATGCTCGTCGTCACCGTTTACTATGGCGTGTCTGCAACGGGTAAAGAGCATGCCCTTGCAGCGGAGATAATCATCAAAATCCTCATGCTCGTTGGGACCGATATGGTCCGGAGAGATATTTGTAAAAATGCCAAGTTCAAAGGTGAAGCCATCCACCCTGTGCATCATAAGCCCCTGGGATGACACCTCCATAACACAGATCTCTATGCCCGCATCCAGCATGCGTCTGAAATCCTGCTGGATAATATAGGACTCGGGGGTGGTATTTACTGCGGGGGTGTGCTCGTCACCGATTATGGTCTCTATGGTTCCGATCAGACCAACCTTTTTCCCGGCGTTTTCTAAGATGGACTTTACCATGTAGGTGGTAGTGGTCTTGCCCTTGGTACCGGTGATACCGATGACCGATAGGGTGTCTGCGGGATAGTCAAAATATGCCGCGGAAAGCTTGGCAAGAGCAACTCTGGTATCAGGGGTCCTAACTACCGTAGCATCCTTTACGTCGATCTCAAGATCCTGTTCAACCACTAAAAGCCTGACGCCTTTTTCCACTGCTTCAGCCGCAGCATCATGGCCGTCGAAGGCAGCGCCCTTGATGCAGACAAAGCAGCAGCCCGTCGTAAGCTTTCTGGAGTCGTAGATAAGCTCCGTGATGGAGCCGTCAAGCGAACCGCTTAGTACGTCATAGTCAAGCTTTTCCAATAAACCTTTTATTTCTTTCATTTTTCACCTCTTAAAAGATAATGCCCCTTGGGCTACACCTCATTATCCTCTTTGCAAAAACGGCCTCTCAGTGAAAAGCCTTTATAGCCTTTTTTAGCTCTGCCACAGTGTAAAATCTGTCCTTCGGATCTGTACACATGCCTTTTTGTATTACCCCGGAAAGCCTTTTATCTGCCGCGCTTTTTATCAGCTTCGGCCGCTTATAGACCGCATCTAAGGTGGCACAGATGCCATAGACATCCACCCTGAAGTCCAGTGGTCCCGTAGGATCGATCTGTTCCGGAGCGGCATAGCCTCTTGTGCCATAGCTCTCCTTTGGAGCAAGGCCGTCAAGCACCATAGGGCAGCCTCCGTCTATGTCAACTATCACCACGGCATCTATGGCTTTTGGACTGCCGGTTACCATCACGTTTTCCGGCTTCATGTCACAGTAGAGCCAGGGCGGCGTAAGTCCGTGAAGATACGATATCCCCGCGCAGAGACTTTTTGCTATAAAAAGAGTGTCCCTTACAGAAAGCTTACCATGCTCTGCCACGAACCGATCCAGTCCCACTCCATCCACGTCCTCCATGGTAATGATGCTCTTGCCATCAGCCGTCTCCTCCACAGAAAGGATCCGCACCAGATTGGGATGGTCAAGGCCTGTCAAAAAGCTTAGCTCAGCCGGGCTTTTATCACTTGTTTTGCTGAATTTTAAATTCATAAAGATTCTTCGTCGCTTCGCTCCTCAGAATGACAGCGGCAATTCTTCGCTCCTCAGAATGACAGCGGTAATTCTTCGCTCCTCAGAATGACAGCGGTAATGCCATCCTGACGCCAAACTGTCATCCTGAGCGCAGCGAAGGATCCTATCCCTTAAAGTCCTTAACTATATGTACCTTGTTACCATGTCCGTACATCTTGTACTTATAAGTCATAAGCCCTTCAAGTCCTACAGGTCCGCGAGCATGGATCTTGGAAGTGGATATCCCCACCTCTGCCCCAAAGCCGTAGCGGAAGCCGTCGGCAAACCTGGTGGAAGCATTCTGGTATACTCCCGCAGAGTCCACCATATTCATAAAAAGCTCAGCCGTATCATCGTTTTCCGTGATGATCGCATCCGTGTGATGGGATCCGAAACGGTTGATATGCTCTATGGCCTCATCCACACCGGAAACCAGCTTAAGAGAGATCACCATATCCAAATATTCCGTATTGAAATCCTCTTCATCCATTATATCATCCGTAGCGATCTGTCCCGAAAGGATCTCAGCCGCCTCTCCTGTACCCCTGAGTCTCACCCCGTTTTGAGCCAGGGCATCTGCCAGCTTCGGTAAGAACTCCTCTGCCACATCACGATGGACAAGAAGCGTCTCCGTGGCATTGCAGGCTGCGGTGTACTGTATCTTGGCATCCACCACTATGGGCAGTGCCTTATTGATATCAGCCTCTGCATCCACGTAGGTATGACACACGCCGTCCGCATGTCCCATAACAGGTATCTTGGTATGATCCATGATATATCTGACAAAAGCATTGGAGCCCCTGGGAATGATAAGATCCACATCCCCTTCACAGGACAAAAGCTCGTCTATCTCACTGTGGGTCTCAGCCAAAAAAAGCGCGGACTCCGGCAGGCCTGCCTCCACCACTGCATCATATATAAGCTTAAAAAGAATGCGGTTGGTTTCAGTGGTCTCCCTGCCACCCTTTAAGATAGCACAGTTACCGCTTTTTATGCAGAGGCTGGCTATCTGTACCATGGCATCGGGCCTGGCCTCAAATATGACTCCCAGCACACCGATGGGACAGCTTACCCTTTTAAGCAAAAGTCCCTCCTCCAGTTCGTGCTCGTAGGACACCCGGCCTACGGGATCGTCAAGGGTGATCAGCTCATCTATTCCATCCTTAACCGTGGAAAGCTTTTTTTCATCAAACTTAAGGCGCTTGTACACGGCCTCTGATATGCCGTCCTCCCTGGCCTTTTTAAGATCCTTTTCATTCTCGGCGAAGATATCCGCCTTGTTTTTCTCCAAAAGATCCCGGATGTTTGAAAGCGCCTTATGCCTCATATCTAAAGAAGAAGCCGCCATCCGGTTGGATGACAGCTTCATCATATGGGCTTTACTC
>CAMOFS010000255.1 GCA_946613735.1 uncultured Lachnospiraceae bacterium
AAGCGGTCCATCTGGGCCTCCGGCAAAGGATAGGTGCCGGTATAGCTGGCCGGATTCTGGGTGGCGATCACCATAAAGGGCTGCGGCAGTGGATACCTCTCTCCGTCCACTGTAACCTGGGATTCGGCCATTGCCTCCAAAAGCGCCGACTGAGTTTTGGGTGAGGTGCGGTTCAGCTCGTCTGCCAAAACAATATTTTTCATGATGGCACCGGAACGAAGATCAAACTCCCCGGTTTTCATATTATAGACAGAAAGGCCCGTCACGTCTGAGGGCATGGTATCCGGAGTAAACTGTATCCTCCCGAAGCTCAGTCCCAAAGCTCCCGCAAAGGTGCGTGCCAGGGTGGTCTTGCCCACTCCGGGTACATCCTCCAAAAGCACATGTCCACCCGCTAAAAAACAGCACAGGACATTTTCCACGATATCAGGCTTTCCAACAAAAATCCCATTGATATGCCGGCGCAAAGCATCCAGCTTTTCTGCAGTTTCCTTCATCTCCCCTTTTTCTCCTCTAATTCTTTTCGCTGATGGCATCCATCAGTTTTTTTATATGCACATCCCAGCTGTAGGCATCCTGCCATATCCCTGTTCCGGCCCTGCCTGTCTTTATAAGTCCTTCCTCACCCATACCTGTTGCCAGTCTTATTGCATCCCCTATACTTCGTCTGCCTCTACCGTAATATATGATATTTTTCCCATCCATCAGATTTTCGTCAAAACCATCCGACATATCCGTGATACACACACATCCATTGGCCAGGGCAGACGATACCCTGTCATGCATGCCGCAGTAAAAGAAAGGGTCTATATCTATGATGCATTTTGAATTTGTAATTATCTCAAAGGAAAGCTCCATAAATGCAGGCGGAAGCAGTCTTACATTTTTCATGGATGAAAGCTTCGTATCCTCCCAGCCCTCTCCCATCACCGTAAGGGAAATGCCGCAGGCTGCCGCCTCCATCAGAGTTTTTTTCCGGTACTCATTCCTTTTCATCTGGTCCACTATGTAGAGCCTGTTTAAAAGCTCTGCCATATCCCTGGCCTCGTATTCTTCGGCTATAAGCTCATAAACGGATCTTTTATCCACCGATGCAATATCCGAAAGCAGTTTTGACAGGGCGTCCTCGATCCGTGTCTTTTTCGGATCCCAGATATCATATAGATCCCTCATGAGCTGGTAGGTGCCGTCCCCGTGATGTGCCCTGACATCAAAGGCCCGCTCCTCCAGGATCTCCTCCGGCGTAAATGTGCCGGAAAACAAAAAATCTATGGCACGATCTTCATAGGGGGTTACCGTAACAGCCGGCGTACCTCCCATGGGAATGCAGTACACTGACTTTATGTGTGGATAATACTTTTTTATATACCTGCAATGATATAAGTCCACACCTATGGCATGGTAGCGCTCCAGTCCGGCAGACAGTCCGATGTGATGATACAGGGGATGATCCACTATGTAATTAAAAAAAGGGGCATCCACTGTATCCAAAAAGAAGCGCCCCTCATCATTCAAAAGCCTGGGAAGCTTTGAATTGATATCTATCACAGCGTCAAAGCGTCCACCCTCATATTCCTCCAGACAGGAAAAATCATCATCCGTAATATCCTGTCTGATGACCTCCACACCACAGCCTTCCAGTCCCTCCTGGATCCGGTCCAGAAAAAAGGAGGCAGAAAAATAACATAGTTCTCTTGTGTGCAGGATAAGTACTTTCATAATTCAAAAATCTGATCAGTAGGATATGACCTCGTAGCCATCCTCAGTTACCAGCACCTGATACTCCCACTGCGCGGAGGGCAGTCCGTCCATTGTGTAGACCTCCCATCCGTTTTCCTTGTCGGTAAATATCTGTGCAGTACCCATATTCACCATGGGCTCAATGGTAAAGATCATCCCGGGCACCATGAGCATATCCTCTCCCCGGTTGGAGCAATAGCTGACCCATGGCTCCTCGTGGAACTCCAATCCCACTCCGTGACCGCCTATCTCACGCACCACGGAGTAGCCGTTTTTCTCTGCATGGACGTGGACAGCCTCTGCCATGTCTCCCAAAAAGCCCCAGGGCTTGACTCTCTCCAATCCCAGATCGCAGCACTCCTTTACCACCTTTACCAGCTTTCTGGTCTCCTCTGCCACATCTCCTATCATAAACATCCGGGAGGAATCGGAAAAATACCCGTCCAAAATGGTAGAACAGTCCACATTTATGATATCCCCGTCCTTTAATACCACATCGGAAGAAGGAATGCCATGGCATACCTGATCGTTTACCGAGGTACATACGCTCTTTGGAAAGCCCTCGTAGTTAAGAGGTGCGGGGATACCACCCATGTCATAAGTAACTTCATTTACTATCTCATCTATCTCAAGAGTGGTCATGCCCTCATGGATACGGTTTGCCACCTCATCCAGGCATGCCATATTAATGACCGCACTTTTTTTGATTCCCTCGATCTGCTCGGGAGTTTTTAAAAGATCCCTGCCGGGAACCGTATGTCCCTGTAGCGCAAAGGTCTCTATCTTTTTATCGATCCTCTCGTGGCACTGTTTGTATTTTTTACCGCAACCACACCAGCAGGGATCGTTCCTGCCTATCTTGGGCATGCTTTTTCTGAAATCTGCCGCACCTTTTTTTTGCCAACCGTATTCTTTATTCATCGCTTAAATCCACTCCGTTTATCCCGCTGGCGCTCTTGTGCACCAGACTGTTATCTCCCACCGAGATACGATCCCATACCCGGTCGTTTATCTTTACCTCATGATCCAAAAGATACCTCTCGTAGTCCCGCCCGTCATAACCGTAGCCTCCGTAGGTGGTGTCATTTTTTTCTGCCAGATATGCCCTGTACTTTTCGGCATATACTATCTGCTCCATGGTGTCGTAGATCTGCTTTTCATCATAGAGCCCGCTGTCCTTTTGCTGTAAGAACAGATCGTCCAAAAAATCACTGTAGCTGTCCTCAAGGGCCTTTTTATCACCATCGGAAAGGGTGATC
>CAMOFS010000256.1 GCA_946613735.1 uncultured Lachnospiraceae bacterium
AGCTTGTTAAGCTTTTGGGCCGCATGAAGTATCGTACCAGCTATGGTCAGAATGCACTCAAGCATTCCATAGAGGTAGCTCACCTTGCAGGTCTTTTGGCAGCCGAGGTAGGCGAGGATGTCCGTATCGCGAAGCGTGCAGGACTTCTCCATGACATCGGTAAGGCTGTGGATCATGAGCAGGAGGGCGCAGGCACACACGTACAGCTGGGTGTGGAGCTCTGTAAGAAGTACAAGGAGTCAGCTGTTGTTATTAACGCAGTAGCCGCTCATCACGGTGACTGCGAGCCGGAGAGCCTCATAGCACTTTTGGTTCAGGCTGCTGATACAATTAGTGCAGCCCGTCCCGGTGCGAGACGAGAGACTCTGGACACATACACCAATCGTATTCAACAGTTAGAAGAGATTACCAACGAATTCAAGGGAGTAGACAAATCCTTCGCCATTCAGGCAGGTAGAGAAGTTCGCGTGATGGTGGTTCCTGAACAGATCAGCGATGCGGATATGGTTCTTCTTGCGCGAGACATCAGTAAGCGCATAGAAGAGGAGCTTCAGTATCCGGGTCAGATCAAGGTTAATGTGATTCGCGAATCACGGGTTACTGATTACGCAAAGTAAGTTTTAGGACAGTCGGTTTTCGACTGTCCTTTTTGCTGTCTAAAAGGCATTGCTATTTTTTGTGCGAATCTGATTTGCAGGCTTAAAACCGCGGTTTTATAGTGTTTTTTTGATATAAATGTGATAAAATGTTAGCACTATCGGCGTAACCTAGTCATTCAAAGGGACGGGACGACGATAATAATATAATCCAGAGGAACAAAAAATGAGCGAACATGTTGAGAGGATCGATCGCACTCTTGTGAGGCAGGGTGCCATTGTGGACATATATGAAGATACAGTTAAGCTTCCCAATGGGAAAATTGAGAAGTGGGATTTTGTGGCACATAGGATGGGAGCTGCCTGTGTGGTTCCTGTTACACCGGACGGCCATATACTTTTGGTGAGACAGTACAGACCAGCTCTTGACCGCTACACCTGGGAGCTTCCCGCAGGATGCAGGGATGAAGTAGATGAGCCCACTGATATCACCGCCAGGAGGGAGATGGAGGAGGAGACCGGGTACACTTCGGATGATATCACACAGCTTTTGTCTCTTAAGTCTACGGTAGCTTTTTGTAATGAGCTCATCGATGTTTACCTTGCCAGGGACATACGCCGTATAGGCGAGCAGAATCTGGATCCCGCAGAGGAGATATCCATGAAGCTGTGGGAGCTTAATGATATACTTGAGGAGATTTATGCCGGCCGTATCCAGGATGGAAAGACGGTAGCCGGCATCCTGGCATATGCCAACAAATATGTGAAGTAATATGGATGAGATAATCAAGCAGAGGAAAAAAAGAAAAAAGATGATCATAATAGTTGCTGCAGTTTTGGTGGCAGCTTTGGTTCTGTATCTTATTTTCCGTCCCAAGGATGATTCTTCCGATGACAGCCAGTACAAGACAGAAGAGATAGTACGTCGTGATATAGTATCTTCCGTCAGCGGTACGGGGGTCATCAAGGCCAAGGATTCCCAGGAGATATCAGCGGATCTTACCGGCAGCAAGATCACGGCCGTTTATGTATCCGAGGGAGATACGGTTAAAAAGGGCGATAAGCTTATTGCCTTTGACGTGGATGATCTTAGAGAGAGTCGTGATGATGCTATAAAAAGCCGTGATGATGCCATCGAGGACAAGGCTCAGGCTATAGAGGATCAGCAGGAGCAGGACGACAGATATGACCGCGAGATGGAGGAACAGTACGACGAGTACCATTTGAATCTTGAGATCGCCAAGGAGAATATGGAGACTGCCAATTCCAATTATGAGGAGGCAAAAAAGGACCTTGCGGATTATCAGAAGCTTTACAACCAGACTGATTTTTCTTCGGCCTCCGACAGTGCCAGGGCACAGATGGATCAGACCCTTGCCGCAAAAAAACAGAACGTAGAGACCGCCAGGAACAATAAGAATTCTGCCAGACAGTCCTATGAGACTATTTTGAACTCCGACGACAACTCTTTGCCGGATGCAAAAAAGAACTATGACGACATGGCTGAAAGCACTATAGAAAACTACGACACCCTGATAGAGAACTATGATGATACCATAGAAAGGCTCAATGACCAGCTTGAGGATGCAGTACTTTTGGCCCCTGCTGACGGTACGGTCACAGAGGTGCATGCCGAGGTAGATGACACTTATTATGGCGGTAATCTTGTGGTCATAGAGGGCATGGATGTGTTATATGTTGAAGCCACTGTAGGTGAGTATGATATACCGGATGTTAAAACCGGCATGCGTGCCGTTTTAAAAACCGATGCCACAAGAAACGATGAATTGTCCGGTGAGGTTTCCTTCATAGCACCAAAGGCCACCAACAGTATGGGAGGCGGCGGGGATGTGCTCTCCGGCCTGGGCTCTACGTTGGGAGGTGGCGTAGGCGATATGGATCTCAGCAACATACCGGCTCTGGGCGGTGCAGGTTCATCTGAGGCGGAGTATACCATCAAGATCGACCTGGATGATACCAACGAGCGTCTTCGCATCGGAATGAATGCCAAGATATCCATAGTCTTAGAGGAAGCAGATAATGTGATCTCTGTTCCCATGGAGGCGGTCCAGACCAAGGATGATGACAAGAAGTACATCTATCTGGTTAAAAAGGAAGATGAGAACAAGGAAGAGGAAAAAGAAAAGAAATCCTTCTTTGACCTTTTCAAAAAGTCAAAGGACAAAGAGGACAAAAAGGAAGAGACCGCGGCCGACCCTACCGATGAAGATGCCAAGCTTAAGCTCCTTATGGCGCTTTACGATGAGGTGGAGGTACAAACCGGCCTGGAGGGAACCTACTATGTGGAGATCAACTGCGATGAGGATATTGAAGGCAGGCAGGTGGTGATCCCCGATTCCGATTCTATCCAGAGTGTGGATGACCTGCTCAATG
>CAMOFS010000257.1 GCA_946613735.1 uncultured Lachnospiraceae bacterium
TAGAAAAACTGGAAGCCATGACCTGCGTATGTTCCGTGGGTCTGGATATGATAGCTGTACCGGGCGATACGACGGCAGCCACTATTTCCGGTATCATCGCCGATGAGATGGCCCTTGGTATGATCAATGGCAAGACTACAGCGGTGCGTATCATCCCCGCCATAGGGAAGGGCGTGGGAGATTCGGTGGAGTTTGGCGGACTTTTGGGCCGTGCACCCATTATGCCTGTGAACGGTTTTTCCTGCGAGGCTTTCGTAGCCCGTTCCGGCCGCATACCCGCACCGGTACACTCATTCAAAAACTAAGGCCGCACAGCGGCCGCTGCCATCCTGAGGAAGGAGGCAGCCCGGGGCGAGAAACATAACGGGGAGGGAGATTAGATATGTATGCTTATGTCCTGTCTATAAAGGGGCAGATTTTTTGCATGCTTGTCCTTTTATATATAGCAGGAATCTATTTTTCTGTGAAACGGGATAAGACCTCGGGCCACAGGCTTTTTTCTGCGTTGCTTTTATTATCCATTTTATATATGGCCTTTGACATGATCACGGTATACACCATCAATCATGTTCATGAGATTTCCATCACGCTTAATCATTTTTGTCATATCGTATACATGTCGTCCATGATCGCGGTGCTTTTCGTGTTCTTTTTATACATGCGCTACCTGTCCTATGGCAGGGTTTACTTCAGGTTCCGTCAGGCCATACCTCTTATTATAGGTGTGCTGGCATCGACCTTTTTTCCCTTCGAGTGGGAGGAGACTATCTATGGCAATTACTCCTGGGGAGCCTTTGCCATGGTGGCTTTTGTCTCAGCATATTTCTACTTCCTTGTGGGCTTATATCTTTTGATCAGGTGCAGAAAGAAGCTGGAAAAAAAGTCTTTTCATGCTATCACTATTTCCATAATAACTCTTTTGGGAACAGCGGTTTTGCAGGGCAAATTCCCCACACTTCTGATCTCCGGGATCGGTGTTACCTTTGTGGATCTGGCACTTTTTTACACTGTGGAGAGTCCGGATGCCATCCTCATCGAATCCCTGGCAAAGGAGCGTGAGAGGGCGGATTCCGCCAACCGTGCCAAGACCCTGTTTTTGGCTCAGATGTCCCATGACATCCGCACTCCCATCAATGCCATTTTGGGCATGAACGAGATGATACTAAGAGAGGCGGAAAATGAGGATATCCGTGAGTATTCCAGGGACATCCAGACCGCCGGCAAGACCCTTCTTTCACTTATCAATACCATCCTTGATTTTTCCAAGATAGAGGATGGAAAAATGGAGCTGGTGATAGTTAGGTACGACCTGGCCGGCTTTGTTAAAGACATCGTGCTGTCCATCCAGGGCAGGGCTAAGACCAAGGGGCTTGAGCTTAAGATCAATGTGGATGAGAGCCTGCCGTCTTCCATGCTGGGTGATGATGTGAGACTCAACAAGGTGATCTCTAACCTTTTGACCAACGCCATAAAGTACACTGAAAAGGGCAGCGTGAGTCTGAGCTTTAAAAGGTTATCCTCTGATGACAACAAGGTCTCCATGAGGGTGGAGGTGGCTGACACCGGTATAGGTATAAAAGAAGAGGAGATCGACATCCTCTTCAAGGAATTCACGAGACTCGATGAGGAGAAAAACCGTAACATCGAGGGAGTGGGTCTGGGCATGGCCATAGTGCAGCACCTTTTGGAGATGATGGGAAGCACCCTTGAAGTGGAAAGTACCTACGGAGTGGGTTCCACCTTTTCCTTCAATGTGATCCAGCGCATCGCCGATACCACGCCTGTGGGGGACTACACCAAGAGAATAGCCGAAAACGACGAAAATCTCGGACTTACGGCGGAGGTTATGGCGCCGGATGCCAGGGTCCTCATAGTGGATGATAACAAGATGAACCTCAAGGTGGCCAAAAAGCTATTGGGGATCTTTGGCATAGAGCCTGACCTGGCGGGATCCGGACAGGAGTGTATAGAGCTTTGTAAAAAGAACAGGTATCACCTGATCGGTCTCGACCATATGATGCCTGAGCTGAATGGAGTGGAGACACTGGAGATAATGCGACGGGATAATATACTCCCGGAGGATACCAGGGTGATCGCCATGACAGCCAATGCGGTGGCCGGAGCAAAGGAGATGTACCTTTCATCCGGTTTTGACGACTATGTGTCCAAGCCCATAGAGGTGGAGGCCATGAAGGAAAAGCTTCTGACCTTCTTGCCACCTGAGGTTTTGAAAAAAGAGACTGCCGATAATGAAAAAGAGCTTGAGGTCATAACCTTTGAACCGGAGATGGATGAGGACGAGGATGTACTTACCTTTGAGCCGGAGGAGGAAGATGACGGATCAAAGGAGGAAAAGGCCCGTGCCCTGGAGGAGAGGCTTTCGGCAGTTGGAGTGGATGCAAAGGCTGGACTTATGTACTGCGCAGAGGATATGAGCCTGTACAGTGAGATCCTGGGCGATTATGTTTCGGCCCATGATGAAAAGGCGGCAAAGCTATCGGAAAGCCTGGCAGAGAAAGACTTGGAAAGCTACAAGATCCAGATCCATGCCCTCAAGAACAATGCCAAAACAGTGGGGCTGCCGGGGCTGGGAGATCAGGCATTTGAGCTGGAGCAGGCAGCAGCCAAAAAGGATATTGCCTATATCGAAAAGAACCACCAGGCATATCTTGATGCCTATGCCGATGCAGTTAAAAGGATCGGGGAGGTACTTGAGGGAGCTTAGTTTCCCGGCCTTTGACCACGTCGATCATAAAAGGGTTTTGTGGGAGTTGCACAAAAGCAGCTCCCATTTTTTTATTTGACGGATAATGTCCGACAGGGGTAAAATGATAACTGTGAACAGCGGTTCACACTTATCGTTTGATGTGTTCTTCCGTCATGTCATTCTGAGTGTAACGAAGAATCTTTTAGATCCTTCGGGCTACGCCCTCAGGATGACAGCGAGTGGCTTCTCCCTCAGGATGACAGCGAGTGGCTTCGCCCT
>CAMOFS010000258.1 GCA_946613735.1 uncultured Lachnospiraceae bacterium
CACCTCCTTTACATACTGATAGGAGGTTGAGGAAGTGATGATACCTATATTCCCGGTACCCTTTTCAATCCTGTTTACAGGTGAATTCTCCGCAAACTCAATAAGATCGAGGGTACGCTTTTCAACCAAAGGATGTCTCTTTATGGCATTGCCCGGTGTCATGACATACTTTGCGATGTTTTTCTCATATTTCTTTTCAGGCACCTCGCGCTTGCCCACCTCTACCAGCGACTGGGAGTGAGCCACTCTGGTGCACATCTTTAAAATGACGGGTGTGTCATATTTCTCAGAAATCTCATAGGCGAGCTTTGCAAACTCATATGCTTCCTCGGAGTCCGAGGGCTCGAGCATGGGAACCTTGGCCGCGATGGCATGGTGCCTGGAATCCTGCTCGTTCTGGGATGAATGCATTCCGGGATCGTCCGCCACCACGATCACCATTCCGGCATTGACTCCGGTGTAGCTCATGGTATAGAGGGGATCCGCTGCCACATTAAGTCCAACATGCTTTTGTCCGCAAAAGCTCCTCTTTCCTGCCAGGCATGCTCCAAAAGCACTTTCCATGGCAACCTTTTCATTAGGCGCCCACTCACAGGTTATCTCATCGTATTTAGCAGCCTCCTCTGTCACCTCAGTAGAGGGTGTACCGGGATAGCTGGACACAAAACAGACTCCTGCCTCATACAGTCCACGTGCTACGGCTGCATTGCCCAGCATCAGCTTTTTTTCACTCATAGTTCCTCCTTATTGTCAATATTTCATACAAAACATATATTATTATTCTCTGTCTTCCAAAGGAATGTATTCGCTGTGCGGTCCTCTCATGACATAGGCGGGTCGCATGATCTTGTTGTGGGAGCATACCTCCTCCATCCGGTGTGCTGCCCAGCCCGAGATACGGGCGATGGCAAAAATGGGGGTATACAGCTCCTCAGGCAGATTAAGCATCTGATATACAAAACCGCTGTAAAAGTCCACGTTGGGAGAAACGCCCTTGTAGATCTTTCTTTCGTCAGCGATGATCTGGGGCGCCAAACGTTCCACCATCTTATAAAGTGCCAGCTCCTTGTCCTTACCCTTTTCAATAGCCAGCTTTTCCACAAAGCCCTTAAAGATCACGGCACGGGGATCGGAAAGTGAATACACCGCATGTCCCATACCATAGATGAGTCCCGCATGGTCAAAGGCCTCTTTTCTAAGGAGCGCCCTCAGATATGCAGACACCTCCTCTTCACTGGACCAGTCACGAACCTGGGCCTTCATATCGGAAAACATGTGGATGACCTTTATATTGGCACCGCCGTGGCGGGGTCCCTTCAGGGAACCGAGGGCCGCCGCTATGGCTGAATATGTGTCCGTACCTGAGGATGACACCAGATGAGTGGTAAAGGTAGAGTTGTTACCTCCGCCGTGCTCCGCATGGAGTATCAGTGCCACATCCAAAAGCTTTGCCTCAAGGGGAGTAAAGTTTGAATCGTCACGCAGGCAGTGCAGGATGTTTTCCGCTGTGGAATACTCCTTTTTAGGCTGATGTATCACAAGACTCTGCCCCTTCACATAGTACTTGTATGCCTGATATCCGTATACCGAAAGCAACGGGAACATGGCCACCAGCTGCAGACACTGACGCAGCACGTTGTCCGGCGAGGTGTCGTCGGCATTCTCGTCATAGCTGTAAAGTGTCAGCACACTCCTTGCCAGGGCATTCATCATATCCTTTGATGTCTTTTTCATCAAAACATCCCTGACGAAGTTCTTGGGAAGTGTACGGTACTTTGCCAGGATCTCGACAAAGTCATCCAGCTCCTGTCTGTTGGGAAGCTTGCCGAACAAAAGCAGATAGCTTGCCTCCTCAAATCCGAAGTGGTTCTCGAAATCCTGCTTTTTGATCATTTCCTGAACATTTATACCGCGGTAAAAAAGCTCGCCGTCGATGGGAACTCTCTCACCGTTTACTTCCCTCATGGAATTGATCTCTGATATATTGGTAACTCCAACGAGCACACCCTTACCGTTGACATCACGAAGTCCCCTCTTGACGTCAAAATCCACATACATCTGAGGATCGATCTCAGACGTCTTTTGCGAAAGTTTGGATAGCTCGCTGATCTTTGGTGTTAACTTTGAATATGGCATTCTCTCCTCCTTTATAAGATTCTTCGCTTCGCTCAGAATGACACGGGAATCTCATTGATTTATCCTAAATCAATGAGCAGGGATTCTTCGCTTCGCTCAGAATGACAGGGTTGGGCTCTTTTGTCATTCTGAGGGCGTAGCCCGAAGAATCTTTCCTTCCATAAATTCCAATATTTTTTCATCATCATAGGAAAGCGCAGCCTTATCCACCCAGACAACCTCTTTTTCCCTTTTGAACCAGGTCAGCTGCCTCTTGGCAAAATGCCTTGTATCCCTCTTTATGATCTCCTTCGCTTCATCAAGGGTAATGATACCCTCGATGGCATCCAGCACCTCCTTGTATCCTATACCCTGCATGGAAGTTGTGCCCCTGCGAAGGCCCATATCATAAAGTCTCTTTACCTCATCATACAGCCCGGCTTCAAACATCATATCCACCCGCTTATCTATTCCCTCATAGATCTTTGCTCTCTCATCCGTGATCACAAAGTAGGTAAAATCGTATGGCGACTCTTTTTTATGCATAGCTTCGTTGTGTTCTGAAATGGGCCGTCCCGTAACCTTATAAAACTCCAATGCCCTGATCACACGCTTAACATTGTTGGGATGGATCTCTTCTGCCGCAACAGGATCCACCTCTTTAAGCCTTTCATGAAGTGACGTATCGCCATGGACTTTTGCAAAATCCGTAAGCTCATTACGATATGCCTCATCCTCCTCGCCGTAAGAAAAATCAGCCCCATACAAAAGCGCCCTGATATAAAAGCCTGTGCCTCCCACGACCATGGGAAGACGACCCTTTTCATAGATATCATCAATGGCAGCCTTTGCTTTTTC
>CAMOFS010000259.1 GCA_946613735.1 uncultured Lachnospiraceae bacterium
AGTTCTCCGAAATCCTCTATGGCTGCGGGCAAAAGCCGCTTCTCCGTAATGCCGGCATTGTAGACAGGGCGGACGGCAGATGATGAGGAAAGTCTGGCGTGTGTATCCCTCAGAATGTCCATGGAGGCATAGGTATCGTTCCCTAAGATATCATCCTGCATCTGGAACTTTGAGAGAAAATGATCCGTGGCAGGATTGCTTCCCCTGATATCCTGGGCAGACCGAAGCATCAGCTTTTGTATTCTCCAATAAATGTCACCCTTTAGCCTGGAGCTTAGGGAACCGTCCGGTAACAATCCGATGTTCATGATTTGCGCCACCTTTCTACATTATAGTTAAATTCATTATAATGGCAGTGACATATTTTATCTACTAAAATCTGTTACATAATAGTATAATCATCATCAGGAGGATGATCTATGAACAAGATAACTATGGCCCATGGCAGTGGAGGCAGCGCTACCTCGGCCCTTATACATGAGGTTTTTGAAAACGCATTTTCAAACGATATACTTAGCCGGATGGAGGATGCAGCGGTGGTACCGGGAGCATCTACCATTGCCGTTACTACGGATAGCTTTGTGGTGACGCCTCTTTTTTTTAATGGCGGAGACATAGGCCGGCTTTGTATCTGCGGCACGGTCAATGACCTTTTATCCAGGGGTGCCGTGCCCCGGTATATCACCTGCGGCTTCATCATCGAGGAGGGGGCCGACACCGAAAAGCTTGGGCTCATAGCGGAGTCCATGCATAAAACCGCAGAGGAGGCCGGGGTACTCATAGTAGCCGGCGACACCAAGGTCATAGAGGGCAGCGGTGGCATCTATATCAACACCACCGGAGTAGGATACGTGCCAGAGGGTACGGACATCTCGGCCCAGAGGGCGGCAGCAGGCGATGCAGTGATAGTCACGGGCAATCTGGGCGACCACCACGCCGCACTTTTGGCAGCCAGGATGGATATCGATACGGATATAAAAAGTGACAACGCACCACTCAATGAGATCGTGGATTCCATTAGGGATATGCATGTCCACACCCTGCGTGACGTGACCCGTGGCGGTCTTGCAACTGTTCTTAAGGAGCTTGCCCAAAGCAGCGGACAGACCATAACCATCGAGGAAGAGGCGCTTCCTGTGGATAAGAGGGTAAAGGACTTCTGCGGCATTTTGGGACTGGATCCCCTCTACATGGGAAATGAAGGAAAAATGGTGGTCATCCTGCCGGATGATGAAGCAAAAGAGGCTCTTCTTCGTATACAAAAATGCAGCTATGGAAGTGATGCGAAGCTCATTGGCCATGTCAGCTCTCCCGAAAAGGAAGAGGAGGCCGGTGCACTCTATGCCCAAACTGCCATCGGAGGGCTTAGGACACTCTCTGTCCTACAGGGTGAGGGGCTGCCACGGATATGCTGAATATAGATGTAAATGATTGTCTGGATATGCTGAATACAGACGTAAATTGTTGCTGCGTATATGCTGGATTTACGCGTAAAATGACTGATCAGACATACGGGGGTAAAAAACAAAATATTATTGTTACAAAACCCCCATTTCTGATATAATTAAGCTGATCTGGTAAGTCGGTTAGGGGAGTGCCGTTTGCCTGTTGTGTCCTGTATTTACGCATGGGGGGTTGCGGATGAAGTTTGGGAAAAAAGGACAGTCCAACGGTCCCAAAAAATCTATCAGAAAGATCAATGCTCTCGGATACCGGGTTGAAAAACAGAGACTCTGGTTTTTTAAGTTTTCCAGGTTTTCCCTGTTCATTATGCTCTTGGCCATCGGTCTTAATATGTTAGGCAGGTTTTTATGTGCCAGGCTGAGTCTTCCCATATGGGGCGATTTTGTAGGTACCATTGTTGCCGGTATTGCCTTAGGTCCCTTTGCGGGAGCCATTGCGGGGGCTTCAGTCAATCTCATCAATACCCTTATCACCAAAAACTATATTGATCTGAGCTATTCCATAGTCGGAGCCGTCTGCGGTTTTATCATGGGCTATGCCTTCCCACGTGATAAAAGATGGGAGGATCCCTTTACTGTCAGCGTAGTCGGTTTTTATTGTTCCATAGCGGCAGCTTTTATTTCCACGCCTCTTAACCTTTTGATCTATGACGGCTATACCGGCAACGCCTGGGGAGATGCCATAGTGGATTCCATGTCACGATATATCTCAGTGCGGCCTCTGTGCTGCTTTGTGGGAGAGGCTTTTGTGGACTTTCCGGACAAGGTCATCACTTCGGTCCTTACCGGCGGAACCTATATGTTTTTCAGAGCCATGGTGAAAAAGCGCAGAGAGCAGGTTAAAAAGGAGGAGCGCAAGACCAGAAGCAAGGAGGATATCGGCAGCATCATGCATACCATAGCCTTCTTCATTATGACTACGGCAGCAATAAGCCTAATACCCATCTGCGCCCAGGCAGCGCCACAGACCGGCGAGGATTTTTTGGCGGAATATGCGGATGTCAGCTATGGCCTGGATGACGGACTTTCCTCCCTCGAGCTTACGGATGTCCAGCAGACTCCCGACGGATATATCTGGGTAGGCGGGTATTCGGGATTATACCGTTTTGATGGCAATCGTTTTCACAGGGTAAACCTTGGTGATGGCGTCAGTTCCATCACCACCCTGTATGTTGATACCAGCGGTGACCTGTGGGTGGGCACCAATGATGTGGGATTGGTCAAATACGTGGTCAGTACCGGAGAGGTCAAGTCCTATGATCTGTCATGGGGGCTTCCTTCGGAGTCCATCCGTTCCCTCTGTGAGGACCGGGACGGCACCATGTATATCGGGACTGTTTCATCCATGGCATCCATTTCCAAGTCCGGCATAGTGGGCATCAATGACAATGACAGCAGACTCATGGGCATCATCTCCATGGATGCGGATGAGGAAGGCAACATAGTCGGTGTCACAGAGAGTGGTGTTTTGTTTTTGATGCGGGGCGGCAGGCTCTTGTGGG
>CAMOFS010000260.1 GCA_946613735.1 uncultured Lachnospiraceae bacterium
GGCGGGACTTATCAGTCCGATCATGATACCGGGCATATAGCCGCCCACCGATGCGGCAAAAATAGTACCGATGCAGTCCAGATACAGCGGCAGCCCAAACATTGTTGTTATGTATGATCCTATGATATTTACCGACGCGCCTATTGCCAGAAGAGATATAAGGATCTCTGCTTTATACAAAAGGCTCTTTGTCGGTTTATCCCTTAATATCTGCATGCCGGATCCCCTTTTTAAGCTCTTTTCTTCTGCTTCTCAAAATGCTCGTCTATATTTCTGATAAGCTCCTCGGGAGCCTGAGTTTTCAAAAGATATTTTTCCGGCTTAAGTGCCAGCACGCTCATCACGCTCTCCTTGTCATCCTTTGCGGTAAGCATCATGACGGGTATGGTGGAGGTGGCAGCCTCCGAGCGGATCATCTCCAAAACCTTGGCTCCGGAGATCACCGGCATCTCGTAATCCAAAAGGATGAGGTCCACCGGATTCTTTGCCAGAAACGTGATGCCGTTCATGCCTGAGTTTGCCATATAAACCCTGTACTTATCCGACAAAAGGTTTTTCATGGTCCGAAGCATAGTAGGATTGTCATCAATTATGAGGATCTTTTTCTTCTGCTCCGCCTCAGCACCCGCCTCCATGGTCTTTTCCAGGGCAGCCGCCAGCTCCTTAACATTTAAGGGACGCTCAAAGCTTTCTGTTATAACATGTCCCGGCATGCTCTTTCTTAAAGTCTCGATCTCCTCCACACTTCCGATGACATAGAAGTAATACTCCTTTTCCTCCATAACGTCTTTAAGATAAACAACCGTATCGGAAATATCCGCCAGGTTCCCATCCACATAGAGGATCCACACCCTGGGTACATCTTCGGAAAGCTCCCCCAACACCTTTACCGCTGGAGCAGAGGTCTCCACCTCCATTTCCTCACGCTTGAGTCCGTTTACTATAGCATTGAACATGAAGCTCTTTTCTTCGCCTATCAAAAGCACTCTTATATCCATATGTTCTTATATCTCCTTTAATATCTGATCTCTGTCGAGATTCCTGACTAAAAGCTTTAGCCTGTTATAAACTTGGGTCTGCTCGTTCGAAAGTCTGTAATCCTTTAACTGTGCTATTATATCATCTGCGCCGTCAAAATCAAAGACCTCAGCAAACATCCTTATCCCGGCGACGGCCTCTTTAAACTGTGCATCCTCTATTTCCGGTCTGTCATCCTCCTCATTATATACTGACTCTCCTGCGGTGCTCCAGTCCCCTGCCTGCACAAGATCCGGATCGATAAATGCCAGTTTTTCCTCAAAGCCCTTGTACTCGTCGATAAGTGCAGGTGTTTTCTCCAGGATGTCATCCACTGCCCTCTGGTCGCCGCCTTTAGCCCGATCCCCCAGAGCCTCCAGCTCCCTGGCTTTTTCAGAAAGCGCCGTGGCGCCTATAAGCCTGGCCGAGCTTTTCAGTCCGTGTACCAGCACCGTGTAATTATTCCAGTCAGCAGCTATATTTGATATCTCTATGTTCAGGCTGGTAGCAGATATCCCCGCCAGAAAATCCTGAGCCGCGGAAAGCATGATCTCCTCCTTCATGCAGTTTTTCAGCGCCTCATCATAGTCGATGCCCTCTGTAGACTTAAGGATCTCCAGACGCTCATCGGCTGCGGCCTTTCCATTTTCCACGCCGGTCTTTTCAAAGTCCTCCTCGTCAGGCAGGATCACCTTGTCCCTGGGCAGATACCTTATCAAAAGCTCCTCCATCCGCCTGGAGTTTATGGGCTTACTCAAATAATCCGCAAAGCCCTCATTCAGATAGATCTCCCGGGATCCGGAAATGGCATTTGCCGTAAGAGCTATTACCGGCGTCCTCCTGTTTTTATTGGAATCATCCTCCTGCATGGCGTGGTAGGTCTCGATACCATCCATCCCCGGCATGCGGTGATCCAAAAAGATCAGATCGTATTCTTTTTTTTGGGTCATATTAAGACACTGCTGTCCGCCGTCCGCCGTCTCGATGGTCATCGCCGTATTTTTAAGCAGTCCCTGGACTACCGTCAGGTTGACCGGCGTATCGTCCACCACCAGGATACGTGCTTTAGGCGCGTGGAAGCTCTCCTCATAAGAAGGCAACTTCTCAAGGGACTTCTCGTAGGTCTCGGTAAAGTCACCGATGGGCTCCCAGCTTATGACCCTCTGGATCACCCTGAAGGAAAAGGTGGAACCCTCACCATACACACTGTGTTCCTCCAGTTGTGAATCCATAAGATCCAGCAGGTTTTTCACTATGCTCATGCCCAGTCCCGTACCCTCGATGTTGCGGTTGCGTTCCTCCTCGATACGGGTAAAAGCAGAAAACAGTTTTTTCTGGTCCTCCTCCTTCATGCCGATCCCCGTATCAGATATTACGAATCTGAGCATAGCCATTTCGGGGTCACCGGGACATCTTTCAAAATCCAGCTTAAAGGTGATAGACCCCTGCTCAGTGTATTTAACGGCGTTTGTCATGATATTGGTGGCCACCTGCTTTATGCGTATCTCATCGCCATACAGCATGTGGGGCGTGTACTCGTCCACATCCACGATAAGCTCCACATCCTTTTCACCCAGTCGCTGCTTTGCCGTGTTTATCAGGTCATTAAGTACCGACGACAGCTCGTACTGCACCGGCACCAGCTCCATCTTCCCAGCCTCCAGCTTGGAAAAATCCAGGATATCATTGATAAGGGACAAAAGGGTACGTCCGGAGTTTTGGATATCCTGGGCATACCGGAGTATGTCTTTGTCCTTTGCTTCCCTAAGGATCATCTCATCCATCCCCAGCACCGCATTGATGGGAGTGCGGATCTCATGGGACATATTGGATAAAAAGTCCGTCTTGTTTTTGGCCGCAGCCTGGGCCACCCTTAAGTCCTCCTCCAAAAGCTTTTCCCTTTCCAGACCGGTCAGGGCTCTCAGCCTCATATCCACTATCGC
>CAMOFS010000261.1 GCA_946613735.1 uncultured Lachnospiraceae bacterium
GAATACTCGTTTACTGTAAGAAGCTCCCTGGTGATCTCAGGCGGTTCCTCCACCACCTTTTTTACATCCAAAAGTGCCCTTATCCCACGCACAGATACGGCGATCGTGCTTATCACACCGATCGCCGCAAATATACAAATAACAATATCAACCCATCTGGTCTTTCTTTTTCGTCTTGCCATCACTGTATGGACAGTGTCTTTATACACCTGTCCTTTTCCTTTTTCAGATTCTTGAAAAACATCTTTTCTGCCGTGTCCATATCCGTATCAAGTGCAAATGCCATCTCCTCAAAAAGCTTTCTGCCGGCAATGGCCATAACCTTTTCGTCGGAGGACATGACCTTTTTGCCTGCTGCCATGCGGATCTGCTCTCTGAGATATACTGTCTTTACCACGGAGGCTAAAGGCTCCGGATCAAAGCGCTGCATCATCTCCTTGAAGATGTCGCCTAAAACCCTGATATTGTCCTCAGCCACCACCGGAAGCTCCAATGCCTTGTCTAAAAGGCTTTGCATCTCATCCTTGGTATGAACATCTCGTATGCGTGCCTTGCTCTCTACGGGTGTGGTGACTGAAGCCCCCGTCTGGTATACCGGCTCGAGGCTATAGTAAAGCTTTTCCGAGCCCCTGCCCGAAAGTGCCTTTTCTGAAATATCTATGACTTTACATACGCCGGAATTCTCATGAACTATATAGTCTCCGACATTGTATTTACTCATCCACACACCTCTGTCTGACTGCATTGTCATTTCTGCCGCATACAACGATATTATAGCACAGATTGAGTTTTTTTCACAGTTTAAAGTTTTAAGATTTTTTGTTTTTTTTCTACGGTTTCCCCTATCCTGTCTATGTAGTTTTTCACATCCTTGGGGTTTCTTACGCGTTCAGCTTTGGCATTGGAAATCTCATTTCCATAAGGCTTTGGAATGAACTTTGACACCGCTCCCGCACCAAAGGCTAAAATGTCACAGGCCTCCTCCATCATGAGAACGTTGTATAGACACTCCTTGTCCTTTTTTGCAAAACCAACGTTTTCCATGTTGCCGGCGATCTCCTTTTGCCGGTACATGTAGTAGGGCTCCATCTCAAGTCGTGATGCGGCATCAAAAACCATACGCTCTATATCGTCCGTATAAACAAAGGCATCCAAAAAATAATCATCCCACTGCTCAGTAAGTCTTGAAGCCCTTTTTTTCGCAAGGGAATGTACCGTCAGATTGTCCGGTGCCAGCTTTATGATACGTTCAAGAGTATCCCCCACCTCATTTTCTCCCTCACCCGGAAGGCCTACAATAAGGTCGGTATTTATCAAAAACGGGTATTCCCTTGCCATGGTATAGGCATTGAGAAAATCCTCTACCGTATGCCTGCGTCCTATGGTGTCCAGCGTCTTTTGCTGAAGTGTCTGGGGATTTACGGATATCCTGTCTACCCCATGGAACGAAAGAACCCTAAGCTTTTCATCCGTAATGGAATCGGGCCGTCCCGCCTCAACAGTAAACTCCGAAACTTTAGACAGATCTACACTTTTTTTAAGTGTATCCATAAGGCCGTCAAGCTGAGCGGCAGACAATGATGTAGGAGTTCCGCCTCCAAAGTAAACAGCTTCTATACGCCTGTCCGAAAGCAGTGGCGCCGTACCTCTTATCTCCTGTTTTAACGCTTCAAGATAATCGTCCACGAAAGCGGTATAAGCTCCTATGGCATAGGACGAAAAGGAGCAATAGAGGCATATACTCGGGCAAAAGGGGATACCTATGTAAAGGCAAACACTGTCCTTATCAAGCACAGACATCATCTGCCTCTCCCTGACTGCTATCCGGGTGGCAAGACGTGCTTTGTCCTCTGAGGTGAGGTAATTCTTTTGCATATGCTCCACCGTCTCCTCAAAGGATGCTCCTCTGCCAAGCTCCCTTAAGGTAAGCTTTGTGGGGCGCACTCCCGTAAGAGTTCCCCAGGGCAGGGTATGTCCCTGCCGCCGGGATAGCTCCTCGTACAGTTCTTTTTTTAGAGAGTTCTTAATGGTGATACGGTCTGCGCCCTTTGGCACACCAAGTATTATCTGGGCATCCTTCGGATCCTCTGTGATCTTGACGCGGCTTCCGGGATAAAACGCCGTCACCAGACCGTTTACATCATATAAAAAGCTTTTGTTGTCTATGTAAAGGCTAATTTCGCCTTCCCTTAAATCTGATCTTATTTCTACGCTCATTGTTATATCTCCTATGGATCAACCATGAGCTATCATACCAAAGATTCAGGGTCTTTTCCACGCCTTTATTGTGTTTTTAAGAACTGTCTTCTGCTGCTTAAGCCGTGATACCGTCTCCTTTAACAACAGGTTCTTCTTTTTCAGCCTCCTGACCTTTTTGGTCAGCTTTTGATTCTTCTTCAAAAGCTTTGTGTAATTCTTGTAAAGCGCAGATGAAGATTCTGAGTTCCCCGCCTTCGAGATCAGCCTGCCGGCAGCCTGTCCTGCACCTGAAGAGCCTCCACCACCGGAAGAACCTCCTGCGCCTAAAGAACTGCCTCCACCGGATGAACCTCCTGCGCCTAAAGAACCGCCTCCACCGGATGAACTGCTTCCGCCTGAACTACTGCCGGATGATACCGCTGAGGTAACGCCGTTTCCGGACACACTGCTTGTGCCTGATGTATCACTGCGTCCTGATGCACCCGTACTGTCCGAATCTTTTTTAGCAGCCTCAGCCTTAAGTCTTTCATTTTCCCTTAAAAGCCTTTCATTTTCCTCTTTCATTACCTTTAGTGATGCCTTAGTAAACTCTAATTCCTCTTCTGTTTCATCAAGTCGCCTCATAACCTTTTCGTAATCACCCTCAAATTCATCCATAAAGACCGTCTTTTCGGATCTTTCCTCAAAGGGTATGGTCAGAAGATATGAAAAGGTCTCCATCCTTCCGGCGTCATCCAAAAGAGGCATACTCTC
>CAMOFS010000262.1 GCA_946613735.1 uncultured Lachnospiraceae bacterium
GTGGGCCGGGGATCCGGATTCTTATATGGGCCGCAGAGGGCATGGGGAAGAGCTTTTGCTTGGTATACATGACGTTGGACATACGTTAGTTGTCGGAGATATGCAGGTATCTCGCTAAGGGCACAGGTCATACTGTGAATCAAGGTGGCACCGCGGATAGTGTCTCAGTAAAGAGTCAGATTCGTCCTTGACAGATTATTTCTGTCGGGGGCGTTTTTTTTATCACAGTCGGGAGCGGAATTAAATCCCGAGGGTAAGCACAAAAAGGAGGAATGGAACATGATCAAGGAAGCAATCATCAAGATCGTAAACAAGGAGGATCTAAGCTACGACGAAGCCTACACCGTAATGAATGAGATAATGAACGGTGAGACCAGTCCCACACAGAATGCGGCATTTTTATCAGCCCTTTCTACCAAAAGCGCAAGGGCAGAGACCACGGATGAGATTTCCGGATGCGCTGCAGCCATGAGAGAGCATGCCACCAGAGTGGATACCGGCATGGATGTACTTGAGATCGTGGGAACGGGAGGAGATAATGCGGGAAGCTTTAATATCTCCACCACATCAGCCCTTGTGGCAGCTACCGACGGCATAAAGGTGGCAAAGCACGGAAACAGGGCGGCATCATCTCTTTGCGGTACGGCAGACTGTCTTGAGGCTCTGGGCGTAAACATAGATCAGAGTCCTGAAAAATGCGTGGAGCTTTTAAGGGAAGTGGGCATGTGCTTCTTTTTCGCACAGAAATATCACACATCCATGAAGTATGTGGGAGCCATCAGGAAGGAGCTTGGATTTCGGACGGTCTTTAATATCTTAGGACCCCTTACAAACCCTGCTTATCCCAGCATGCAGCTTTTGGGAGTTTACGATGAATATTTGGTAATGCCTCTTACAAAGGTTCTTATCAATCTTGGAGTAAAGAGGGGAATGGTGGTATACGGACAGGACAAGCTGGATGAGATATCCATATCGGCACCCACTACCGTAAGCGAGATAAGGGACGGATGGTACAGGTCATATGTTATAAAACCCGAGGATTTTGGCTTAAAAGGCGGTACCCGTGAGGACATAAAGGGCGGAACGCCTGAACAAAATGCAGCCATCACGAAGGCCCTCCTCTCAGGCGAAAAAGGTCCGAAGAGGGATGCGGTTGTATTAAACGCAGGGGCGGCTCTTTACATCGGCGGCAGGGCTGATTCCATGGAAGAGGGCGTAAAGCTTGCGGGAGATATCCTGGATTCCAAAAAGGGCCTTGAGACCCTTGAAAAGATGGTTTTGATAAGCAACAGGTAAGGGACGGCGTATGAATATTTTAGAGGAAATAGCACAGAACACCAGACAACGGGTGGCTGAGAAAAAAGACAACATACCCTCAGGGGAGATGAGGCGGCTTGCTTTAAGCTCCCCCGGGGCTTCCTCCTTTTACGAGGCGCTTTGCAAGCCGGGGATATCGTTTATCTGTGAATGTAAAAAGGCATCGCCCTCAAAAGGGATAATAGCGCAGGAATTTGACCACAAAAGGATCGCTGATGAGTATGAAAAGGCAGGAGCAGATGCCATATCGGTGCTTACGGAGCCAAAGTGGTTTTTAGGAGCTGACAGCTACTTAAAGGATATATCACATTCGGTTAAGATCCCCTGCCTCAGAAAGGATTTTACCGTAGATGAGTACATGATCTACGAGGCAAAGGCTCTGGGAGCTTCGGCAGTGCTTTTGATCTGCAGCATCCTCGATGACGGTGCGCTAAAGGAATACATAGAGGTGGCAACTTCCCTTTCACTGGACGCTCTGGTGGAGGCCCATGACGATGCAGAGATTGAGCGGGCCATAAAATGCGGTGCCAGGATCATAGGCGTAAATAACAGAAACCTAAAGGACTTTTCAGTGGACACCTCAAATGCCTCAAATCTCCGACAGCTGGTGCCAAAGGACATCCTCTTTGTATCGGAAAGCGGGATAAAAGGACCGGAGGATGTGGCAGTTATGGCTGAGGCCGGCGTGGATGCAGTGCTTGTGGGAGAGACTCTTATGCGGGCAGATGATAAAAAGGAAATGCTAAAAAAGCTTAGGACATTTTAACGGAGGGGTCATGACAAAGATAAAACTGTGTGGGATGATGGATCCCCGTGATATCGAGGTCATAAATACACTTTCGGCAGATTATGCGGGCTTTGTGTTCTGGGAGAAAAGCAGGCGGTTTGTCTCCGACGAAAAGGCGGCATCCTTAAAGGAAAAGCTTTCAAAGGATATAAAAGCAGTGGGCGTGTTTTTGGATGATGACATAGAGCATATCAAAAGCCTTTCGGATGAGGGCATAATAGATGTGATACAGCTTCACGGTCATGAAGACGAAGGCTACATAAGCAAGCTTAAAAGCTGCACGGACATGCCCATAATAAAGGCCTTTCTGGTAAAGGACGAAAGTGTTTTAGAGACGATAGAGGCATCCGGTGCCGATATGGTGCTTTTGGATTCCGGCACGGGTTCGGGAAAAAGTTTTGACTGGAGCATCCTAAATAAGATAAAGAGGGACTATTTTTTAGCCGGAGGGCTGGATACAAAGAACGTGGCAGAGGCAGTAGAAAGGCTGAGACCCTACGCTGTGGATGTAAGCAGCGGAATAGAAACAGACGGGGTAAAGGATCCCCAAAAAATGAGACGATTTGTTGAGGAGGTAAGACATGTCGGATAATAAAGGCAGGTTTGGAATACATGGAGGACAGTACATACCCGAGACGCTTATGAATGCGGTTATAGAGCTCGAAGAGGCCTATGATCACTATAAAAACGATCCTGAGTTTAATAAGGAGCTTTCCGCACTTTTTAACGATTATGCCGGCAGGCCCTCGAGGCTTTATTATGCGAAGCGTATGACAGAGGACCTTGGCGGAGCAAAGATATATTTAAAACGCGAGGATTTAAACCATACCGGGGCCCATA
>CAMOFS010000263.1 GCA_946613735.1 uncultured Lachnospiraceae bacterium
TCATCATCATCATCAACATCATTGATGGAGCCAATGGGCTTTTCGTTCTTAGGATTTACCACGGGATCCTTGATCTCGCTATCCAGATCAAGATCGATCTTGGGCTTATCCTCGTCCTTTTTGACAGGATCCTTGATCTCGCCATCCAGATCAAGGTCGATCTTGGGATCATTCTCACCCTTTTTGACGGGATTCTTGATATCACCATCCAGATCGAGATCGAGCTTAGGATCATTCTCACCCTTTTTGACTGGATTCATAACTTCATCGTCAAGAGAAAGGGACAGCCGGCTTCTTAAGGTGGGTGCCTCTCTCTTCATTTTAAACTGTGACTTTGTGATCTCTTCCTTGGGGCCGGCTTCGATGGCCTCCTTCATCTCATTGAAACGCTTTTTCTCTTTTGAAACCTTCTGTTCTGCACGGGCCTGTTTTACGGCTTCCAACTGCCTGAGCTCCATAAGCTCCCTGATCTTGCCATTGAACATAAAGGTATCGCCGGCGGCCTTGTTCCTGGCCTCGATAATCCCCTGCTTGCCCATCATCTTATAGGCTTTTTTATTCGTCTTTTTAAAGTTTTTCAGCTTATCTTCAAAGGCCTTGTTCTGATAATCAAATGCCGTATTGATGTCTTCTTCGCCATACTCCTTTTTTTCGGGATCCAGGCCGTGGCTTTTAAGTATATCGATACCCTCTTTTCTAAGCGTCTCTTCATCCAGGTCATAGACCTCTTTTACATGGTCATCTATCACCTTTCTTCGGACCTTGGCTTTTTGCTTGTTCTCTTCCTGCATGCCCTTCTTTAATTTAGCCTCTTCTTCGGCAACCTGCTCTCCGGTCATTAAACCGTCATGGACCAGCTTGTCCCACTCCAACATGAGTTTCTTTCTGTAATCCTCTTTTAAAAGACTGCTTTCAAAATCCTCCTCGGCCCATCTGGATTCAAGCTCCTTTTCCATTGCCTCGATCCTGGCCATGGCACCAAAATAAAGAGGCGGATCATTGATATACTTATATCTGTGATCAGATTCAAGTATACGCCCCTTGATATCGGCTTTGGCAAAGCGGCTGGACATAAGGATCTGCTCATCGAGATTTTCCTTTTCCATCTTCTTTTTGTTTGCCGCTTCCACTACTTTGAATTTTTTAAGGGATTTTAACGTGCGAAAATTAAAGCCCTTGCCATCCACAAGCTTGGGATTTTCTTCCTTTTCAGTCTTTTTATCATCCTTTTTGGGAGGATCTGTCTCCTCTTTTTTGATAGGCACCTCGCCCTCTGGTGGTTTTGTCGGGGCCTTAGGTGGTTCTTTCTTTTCTTTTTTGGTTACATCAAAATCACTCAATACTTTATCCCCCATTCAAGTCCGCCCCTCGGCGGACTTGGCGCCGAATTTGCGACCGCTTTAGCGGTCTACATATGCAAATTCGTGCGCATCCCGCCGGAGGCTTTATCACAGTCGGGGAATGAAATCCCGACTGTGATAAAAATGCGATATGTACCGCATGCTAAACACCATACAACTACATATCGCATTATACTATAAAAACTGCAACAGAACTGCAACACTCCTAAACCGTAAAGCACCCCGTAATACTATGCCTCATCATCCGCCTGGTTACGCTGCAGGATATAATAAAATGCAAAATTAGTATCGTCAGGCGATGACACAAAGTTGTATACCAGGCCGTCCTTTTCGTAGGAATGCAGATACACCAGATAATCGGTATCATACGCCTCAACTTCGGTGTACTCGGTAAATACATCATTTAAAGTGATATCCGCCGTACCGCTTATGACCGGTACGTCAGAGCCTTCGTTAAGCCTGTTTATTATCAAAAGCTCCGGCAAGGTGGCATATGAATCACCCACATAGGTGGGCTCTCCCAATGCCTGCTGCAGACCATCAAAGGTGGTATAGTCATGTGAACCGATACGTATGGACTTGTCCATAACGTAAATACCACTGACGATAGCTGCGGAGTCAATGGATTCGGAATTGCTGATCTCCTCTGTCATGGCTCCGATATCGTTCATTACCCTGACACGCTCTTCTCCTGCCTCATACAGCTTACGCTCACCATTGTAGAGGATAGCCATCTCGTTGGAGGACTTACCTAAAAGTGAGGAATAAAGGATCTTGTCCTGGGAGAACTGACCGGCAAATATCTCCTCACCACCGGTGTTGTAAAGAGTTCCGGTACCGTCCTTAAGACCCCGGGCGAACTCGCCGTCATACTCTAACGATCCTGTCTCACGGTAAAGCTTGCCCTCACCATTGTACAGATTCTCATGGAAATCACCCACAAATCTGAGGATGCCGTTCTCATAATACTGTGTGCCCTTGTCCTCATACATACTGGACTTAAAATTGCCCTCGTATAAGACGATGCCGTCGGGAGTCTTCAGGGTACCCTGCCCGTTACAGGCTGCATCCTCTACCTCTCCCTCATAAGCGATCCAGCCGCTTTTACCCTTTATGCGAACCTTGCCCTTGGCAAACTTCAAAAGGATGGAATTGTAATTGTAGGTCTTGATGTAGGATTCATTGCTGCCGGGGAAAAGTGCATCCTTCTGGCTTACAATATAGATCGTACATAAGATACCGATGATGATGACCACGGCATAGGCAAGCTTCTTGGATACCAGCCAGCCACCGATGGGATAATAATCGTCCTTATGGCGCGGACGGACATTGAGGACCTTCGTAATGAGAGTACGGATGATCTCCGTAAACCTCGAGAGAACGAACCTCGGGTTTAGTATGAGTCTCAGTCTCGTGAAGATCGGTAATATCCGGGACTTAAGTATATTTATAAGGACATCAAATAAATTCATACAATGCTACTCCACTTATAAATACCAAAGGTAAACAAGTACTGCTAATCTATTGAAAGCTCACCGACGAAATCAGGTGATGCCTGCTCGTTAAGAAGGCGCTCACACTC